>NZ_JCANQV010000029.1:0-31237 GCF_059553635.1 Candidatus Streptomyces philanthi | reverse complement strand
GCGGAGCCCGGCGGGGTGCCCGTGCAGTCACGGCACGGGCACGGCAGCATGGCCCGCGTCGGCGCACGCTGACCGGGCGCGTACGCCGGCGTACGACGTATACGCGCCACCCACTCCCACTGCTCCACCGGGAGCCGCACCACGCGCGGTGGCGGTCCGGCCGCTCCGGACGGCGGACGGACCGCCACCGCGCGCACATGGCCGCTCGCCTTCTGTGTCCATTTCACTGCGCGGCGTGGCCCGGTGGTGGCACTCTGCTGGCAGGAACTACAGCAGTGCAGTACGGAGCCGGAGGTGCACGTCCCGTGGCGTCCAACGTCAACCCCACCGTCAGGCGACGCCGGTTGGGCCAGGAGCTGCGCAGGCTCCGCGAGCTCAAGGGCATGACGGCGGAAGAGGTGGCCGAGCGGCTGCTGGTCTCGCAGTCGAAGATCAGCCGGCTGGAGAACGGCCGCAGGAGCATCAGCCAGCGCGATGTCCGCGATCTGTGCGGGGTCTACGAGGTCGAGGACCGCCGGATAGTGGAATCGTTGATGCAGATGGCCAAGGACTCGCGCCAGCAGGGCTGGTGGCACGCCTTCGGCGACATCCCGTACAGCGTGTACATCGGTCTGGAGACCGAGGCGGCGTCGCTGCGGGTCTATGAGTCGCTGCTGGTTCCGGGGCTGCTCCAGACGCCCGGCTACGCCGAGGCGGTCATTCCGGGCACGGTTCCCGAGCTGGCGCGCGAGCAGCTGGACAAGCGCATCCAGGTGCGGATGCGGCGTCAGGACCGGGTGAACGATCCCGAGCGTCCGTTGCGGTTGTGGGCGGTGCTGGACGAGAGCGCGCTGCGGCGGGTCGTGGGCAGCCATCTGATCATGCGGGAGCAGTTGGACCATCTCGTCGAGGTGAGCCGGCTGCCGCATGTGACGGTTCAGGTGCTGCCGTACGACACGGGCGCCCATGCCGGGATGTCGGGCACGTTCTCCATTCTCGAATTCGATGACGCCGCCGATTCGAGCGTGGTCTATATCGAAGGCGTCACCAGCGATCTGTATCTGGAGAAGACCAACGATGTGCACAAGTACACGATCATGTACGAGCATCTGCGGGCCCAGGCGCTGAACGCCGATCAGAGCCGGGAGTTCATCGCGGATGCCGCCAAGCGCCACGCGGACGCGCTGCGCTGAGACGCCGGACGGTCCCCGCCGTCCGGCGTCGCCGTTCGACGGGGACCAGGTCAGGGCGCGGGCGAGGGAGGGCCGCAGACCGGTCGGGGAGGGTGCCACACACCCCTTTTCCATGATCGCGAAAAGAAGTTCCGCACCGTACACCGGGCCCGCCCCCACTGAAAAGCGATCACGGAATACGCCATTCCAACGGGTGAACTCGGCCTGCTGTCGCAGTTGTTCGGCGCGTAGCGTCAGCAACACCGAATCCGCGGCAACTCGAAGTGAGTCGGAGAGAACATGGTTGAGCAGCCCAATTCCGCATTCTCCTGGAAGAAGTCCTCGTACTCCGGGGGCAACGGCGCCTGTGTCGAGATCGCGGTTCCGGCCGCGGCGGACGTCGCGGTACGTGACTCCAAGGACCCGAACGGTCCGCGTCTCACGTTCGGCGGCTCCGCCTGGAGCACCTTCGTCTCGGACGTCGCCGACGGCGGCTACGACCTGGCCTGAGCGGTCGTCCGCCCGGTCACCGGACCGTCCGGGCGCCCCGACCGCGGCGGCACCACCGCTGCCGCCCCCGCGGAGATCCGCGACCCCGAGCCCTCTCGACCGGACCACCGTCCGCGGCGAGGGGGCTCGCCCCTTTCCCCGGGCCGGCGCCGGGCCGCCCTCCGTACTCCCCGGCCGTCGAACGGGACGGCCGGTCCCCTCCGGCGAAGTGTCCGCTCATCGTGGGTGCGGCCGGGGGCGCGGAACAATGCGCCGCCGGGTCAAGAGACGGCAAATTCGTTCGCTTTGCTGATTCTCGTTCATATCCGTGACCGGCAGCGCCCTTGACCGTGCCGCGCGACGGACGGTTCAATCCCCCAAGTCCCCGTATCCGTACGGGGATACCGCCCCATCGGACGTCACGGCGAAGTGGTGACCACGGAAGCGGCTGTTCATCCGCGCGGACACCGGCGGAGGAACGGCCGGCAGGCGGACCCCTGGAGGGGGCATGAACAGTCTCGACTGGACCGTGCTCATCGGCTACTTCGGCGTGATGATCGCGATAGGTGTGTGGTCGCACCGGCGCGTGGACGATGTCGGCGACTTCTTCACCGCGGGCGGCCGGATGCCCTGGTGGCTGTCCGGTATCTCGCACCACATGTCCGGATACAGCGCGGTGATGTTCACCGGGTACGCCGGTATCGCCTACCAGTACGGCATCACCTCATACGTGACCTGGGCGTTCCCCATCGCGATCGGGGTCGCGGCGGGCGGGCGGCTGTTCGCGCCACGGCTGAACCGGCTGCGGTCGGCCCTCGGTGTCGCCTCCCCGCTGGAGTACCTCAAGGACCGCTACAACCTCCCGACACAGCAGGCCCTGGCGTGGTCCGGCGTTCTGCTGAAGATCGTGGACGTGGGCTCCAAATGGGCCGCGATCGCCACCCTGCTGTCCGTCTTCACCGGGATGTCCCTCAACCAGGGCATCCTCATCACCGGCGTGATCACCGGCGTCTACTGCACGGTCGGCGGGCTGTGGGCGGACGCGCTGACCGAGCTGGGGCAGTTCGTCATCCAGCTGCTGGCCGGTGTGGCGATGCTGGTCACCGTGCTGGGCGAACTCGGCGGCCTCCCCGCGCTGTGGACCGTGTGGGACGAGCTGCCCGTCTCCCACACCCGGCCGACCGTCGGCCCGTACACCGTGACGTTCCTGCTCGCCTATCTCTTCATCAAGACCTTCGAGTACAGCGGCGGCATGTGGAACCAGGCGCAGCGCTACATGGCGACCCGTGACGGGCGGGAGGCACGACGTTCGGCGCGGCTGTCGGCGGTGCTGTGGCTGGTGTGGCCCGTGGTGCTGTTCTTCCCCATGTGGGCCGCGCCACTGCTGGTCACTCCGCACAAGCCGGACGCCTCGGACTCCTACGCCCTGCTGACCGAACATCTGCTGCCGCACGGACTGCTCGGGCTGGTCGTCGTCGGCTTCTTCTCCCACACGATGGCGATGTGCTCCTCGGACGCCAATGCCATCGCCGCCGTCTTCACCCGCGACATCGCGCCCGCGCTGCCGGGGGCGGGCGCCCGGGTCCGCGCCTGGTCGCACCGGGCCGGGCTGCTGGCGGCGCGGCTGTCGACGATGGCGTTCCTGGCGCTGTCCATGGCCGTGGCGACGCAGGTCGACTCCCCGGCGTTCAAGGACATCATCACCGTCGTGATCAAGTGGGTGGCGGGGCTGGTAGGGCCGATCTCCGTACCGTTCCTGCTCGGGATGGTGGGGAGGTTCCGGCGGTGCGGGCCGACGGCGGCGCTGGGGTCGTGGGCGGCCGGGCTGTTCGCCTTCTGGCTGACCAACTTCGGTCTGGACTCGGTGGCGTTGCAGTTCCAGATCGCCGCGCCGGTCGCCACCTCGCTGGTGCTGTTCGCCGTCCTCGGGGCGCTGCGCCCGGAGGACACGCCGGAGCGGGACGCGCTGCTGGAGCGGCTGGGGCGGGAGGGGTGACGGACGGCGGGCCCGTCGGGCGGCGGGCCGCGTTGTGTGCCCGGCCCGGTCAGGCCCTCGGGTAGCGGGCGAGCCAGCCCGGGGCGGAGGCGGCCGGGCTGTGCAGGGCGGGGCCCTGGGTCATCTCCAGGGCGAAGTCGTCGGAGAGCTGGAGGATGGTGTCGCGTCCCTCCAGTTCCACCAGCCACACCGGGGGCAGGGCGGTCTCGCCGTGCAGGGCGCCCAGGAGGTTGCCGCAGATCGAACCGGTCGAGTCGCTGTCGCCGCCGTGGTTGACGGCCAGCAGCAGGCCGTGCCGTACGTCCTCGGCGACCAGGGCGCAGTACACGCCGATGGCCAGGGCCTCCTCGGCCGTCCAGCCCTCCCCCAGCGACTCGACCCGGGCGGCCGTCGGCATGCCCTGCCGTACGGCGCCCAGCGCCCGCTTGAGGGCTTCGGTGGTCTCCTCGTGGTCGGGGCGGGTCGCCAGATGGGCCAGGGACTTCTGGACGGCGGTGTCGAGGTCCTCGCCGCGGGCCAGCGCGTGGACGATCACGGCGAAGGCGCCGGCCGCCAGGTAGCCGGTGGGGTGGCCGTGCGTCTGGGCCGCGCATTCGGCGGCGAGTTGGAAGACGAGCTGCGGCTCCCAGCCGACGAGGAGTCCGAACGGCGCGGAGCGCATCACGGCGCCGCAGCCCTTGGAGCCGGGGTTCTTGGGGGCTTCGAGGGTGCCCATGACGGTGTCGCCGAGGCCGCTGAGGCAGGCGCGGCCCGGGGCGCGCCGGGAGTAGAGCCATTCCTCGCGGGCGAGCCAGCCGTCGTCCTCGTTGCGCTCGTCCGGGCCCCAGTCGCGCTGGGTGGCCGCCCAGCGCAGATAGGCGCGGTGGAGGTCGGTGGGCGGGTGCCAGGCGCCGGTGTCACGGCGGACGTGGGCGCGTATCAGGCCGTCGACGGTGAACAAGGTCATCTGGGTGTCGTCGGTGATCGCGCCGCGCCGCCCGTAGGCGGGGACGAGGTCGGTGACACCGTCCTGGCCGTGGGCCGAGCGGATCGTGTCGAGCGAGTCGAATTCGATGCCGGCGCCGAGCGCGTCGCCGATGGCGCCGCCGAGGAGGCAGCCGCGGACCCGGCCGCGGAAGTCCTGTTGTTCGGCCCGGCCCCAGATGACGGAGTTTCCTGCCGCTGCGTTCACTGCGTCCTCCCCGTAGGCCGCGTCATCGGTCCGGGGCCGTCGGCCCCTCTGGCGCAGCACTTTAATCGACCAGCGGCGATCGGCTCCGGGGCCGAAAGGTAATGCGAGCAGACGCACACCGGACCGCTTCTGGTCGTGCGGAGCCCGGGAGGTGTACGGGGGTGTGAGGTGCCTGTGCGCCGCGGTGTGCGGTGGGCATGCTCCTTCCATGTCCGCATACGAATGGGATCGCACGACGATGGCCGTCGTGGCGTCGGCGCTCTCCGACGACGGCGAAGGCGCGGTGGAGCTGCTGCGGCCGCTGCCGCAGCGTGATGTCTGCCATATCGCGGTCCGGCTGGCCGCGATGGCCGCCGACGCCCTGGTCGTCGCGGCGGAGGACTGCGGCGGTGACCGCGAGACGGCGCTGGCGCGGTGGCGCGAGCACATCCTCCGGCACGAGGCGCAGCACGACGGCGGCCCGGAGGGGCGGGCGGCGGACGAACGGTGAGGGGTCCGCGCGCCGCCGCACCGCCGTCCGCCCGCGCTACTCCACCACCGGCAGCAGCTCCGGCAGATGCCCGTCCGAGGCGCGGGCCGCCGCCTGCCGCTCCTCGGGCACGGGGCCGTAGGTCGTCGTCCGGGGGCGGGAGGGGCGGCCGGCGAGGTCGGCGATGGCCTTCAGGTCCTGGATCGAGCGGTAGGAGCCGTAGCCGGAGCCCGCCATCCGGGAGATGGTCTCCTCCATCAGCGTGCCGCCCAGGTCGTTGGCCCCGGAGCGCAGCATCTCGGCGGCGCCCTCCGTGCCGAGTTTGACCCAGCTGGTCTGGATGTTGGTGATGTGCGGGTGGAGCAGGAGGCGGGCCATGGCCGTCACGGCGCGGTTGTCGCGGGTGGTGGGGCCGGGCCGGGCGATGCCCGCGAGGTAGACGGGGGCGTTGGTGTGGATGAAGGGGAGGGTGACGAACTCGGTGAAGCCCTCGACGTTCTTCTCCTCCGCCGTCCGCTGGATCTCCGCCAGCAGCCGGAGGTGCCCCAGCCAGTGGCGGGGCTGGTCGACATGGCCGTACATCATCGTCGACGAGGAGCGGATGCCCAGCTCATGGGCGGTGGTGATGACCTCGACCCAGGTGGCGGCGGGCAGCTTGCCCTTGGTGAGCACCCACCGGACCTCGTCGTCGAGGATCTCGGCGGCCGTGCCCGGGATGCTGTCCAGGCCCGCCGCCTTCGCCTCGGTGAGCCACTCGCGGACCGACAGTCCCGTCCGTGTCGAGCCGTTGACGACCTCCATGGGCGAGAAGGCGTGGACGTGCATCCCGGGGACGCGTTCCTTGACGGCGCGGGCAATGTCGAAATAGGCCGTACCGGGCAGATCCGGGTGGATGCCGCCCTGCATGCAGACCTCCACCGCGCCCACGTCCCACGCCTGCTGGGCGCGGTCGGCGACCTGGGAGAGGGAGAGGGTGTAGGCGTCGGCGTCGGTACGGCGCTGGGCGAAGGCGCAGAAGCGGCAGCCGGTGTAGCAGACGTTGGTGAAGTTGATGTTCCTGGTGACGATGTAGGTGACATCGTCCCCGACGACGCTGCGGCGTAGATCGTCGGCGACGCGGCAGAGCGCGTCCAGGGCCGGTCCGTCGGCGTGCAGCAGGGCCAGCGCCTGGTCGTCGGTGAGGCCGGTGGGGTCGTCGGCGGCCTGCCGGAGGGCGGCCCGGACGTCCGTGTCGATGCGCTCGGGCGCCATCTGGGGCGCGGCGGCCTCGCGCAGCGCCTCCCAGTCGCCGTAGACGTCGTCGAAGTCGTCGCGGCGGTCGGCGGTGCGGCCCGCGGTGTCGATGGTGCGGTGCAGGTCCGTACGGCCCGAGGAGGCCATCGAGAAGCCCTCGTCGGGCTCCTGCCAGGGGCGGCCCACCACGGGCGCGTCCTCGACGGCCAGCCCGGTCTCGGGGTCGGCGAGGGCGTTGACGTGCGGCAGCAGCCGGGGGTCGAGCCAGGGCTCGCCGCGCCGGACGAACTCGGGGTAGATGGGGAGCCGTTCGCGCAGGGTGAAGCCGCTGGCGGCGGTGCGGGCGGCGAGGTCGTCGATCTGGGGCCAGGGGCGCTCGGGGTTGACGTGGTCGACGGTGAGGGGGGAGACGCCGCCCCAGTCGTCGATGCCGGCGCCGATGAGCATGGCGTACTCGCCGTCGACGAGGTTCGGCGGTGCCTGGATGCGGGTCGAGGGGCCCATGATGTGCCGGGCCACCGCGATCGTCGCGGCCAGCTCCTCCAGTTCGGCGTCCGGCATCCCGCGCATCGCCGTGTCCGGCTTGGCGCGGAAGTTCTGCATGATCAGTTCCTGGATGCCGTGGTAGGCGCGCTGGATCCGGCGGAGCGCGAAGAGGGACTCGGCGCGCTCCTCGTACGTCTCCCCGATGCCGATCAGCAGCCCGGTGGTGAAGGGCACGTTGGAGCGGCCCGCGTCCTCCAGGACGCGCAGCCGGACGGCGGGCTCCTTGTCGGGCGAACCGTGGTGCGGGCCGCCGGGCTCGCTCCACAGCCGCTCCGCCGTGGTCTCCAGCATCATGCCCAGGGACGGGGCGACGGGCTTGAGGCGCTGGAAGTCCGTCCAGGACATCACGCCGGGGTTGAGGTGCGGGAGCAGTCCGGTCTCCTCCAGGACGCGGACGGCCATGGCGCGCAGATAGGAGACGGTGTCGTCGTAGCCGTGCGCCTCCAGCCACTCGCGGGCCTCGGGCCAGCGCTCCTCCGGCTTGTCGCCCAGCGTGAACAGGGCCTCCTTGCAGCCCATCGCCGCGCCCCGGCGGGCGATGTCGAGGACCTCGTCCGGCGACAGGAACATCCCGTGCCCCTCGCGGCGCAGCTTGCCGGGGACGGTGACAAAGGTGCAGTAATGGCACTTGTCGCGGCACAACCGGGTCAGCGGGATGAAGACCCCGCGCGAGTACGTGATGACACCGGGCCGGCCCGCGGCCTCCAGGCCCGCGTCGCGCACCCGGGCGGCGGACGCGCACAGGTCCTTGAGGTCGTCGCCGCGCGCCTGGAGCAGCACGGCGGTCTCGGCGACGTCCAACGCCACTCCGTCACGGGCGCGTTTGAGGGCGCGCCGCATGGCGTTCGCGGTCGGCCGGCCGGCCGGTATCGCTCCGGCCCCGTTCGCCCCGTCGGCCGCTCGGGCGGATGCCTGCTCGGGTCCCTGGCCGGACCCCTGCGCGCTGGAAGTCATCTTTCGAGCATACGAGCGCACACCGACAGCGCGGACGGGGCCGAGCGGTCGGATCTGTGTGCCAGTGATCACGCGGGGAGGAGGGGGCGGGGGCTGGTCGGGGGCGGGTTCCCGGTGTTTCGGGGGGTTCTGACGCCGTGGGGGCTCCGTGGTCACTCCCCCGGCCTTCCGTGGGCTCCCCCGCCCCTCCCGTCACAGGTACTCGGCGTACCCGTCCAGTTTCCGCAGCACTTCCGCCTCGTCCGTCGCGGGGAGTTGCACGACCACCTCCGAGATGCCCAGGTCCCGGTAGTACGCCAGCTTCCCCGCCGACGGGACGACCGCGTACGGAACGACGGCCGGCTCCCCCTTCCGTCCGGCCTCCTGCCAGGCCGTACGGAGCGCCGGAAGGCTCTCGGACAGGCCGCGGCCGCCGATCGGCAGCCAGCCGTCGGCGTAGTCGGTGATGTGGGAGAAGACGGTCGGCCCGGCGACGCCGCCCACCAGGACCCGCGGGGCGCCGCCGGACGGCTTGGGGTGGGCGTGGGAGGCGCGTACGGAGCAGAAGGCGCCCTCGTGGGCGGTGGGTTCGTCGGCCCACAGGGCGCGCATCACGGCCATCCGGTCGCGCGTCAGCTCGCGCCGGGTCGACCAGCGCACCCCGTGGTCGGCGGCCTCCTCGACGTTCCAGCCGAAGCCGACGCCGAGGGTGAAGCGGCCGCCGGAGAGGAAGTCGAGGGTGGCGATCTGCTTGGCGAGGACGATGGGGTCGTGCTGGGCGACCAGGGTGATGCCGGTGCCCAGGGACAGCCGCTCGGTGACGGCGGCGGCCTGCCCGAGCGCCACGAACGGGTCCAGGCTGCGGTGGTACTCACGGGGCAGCGGTTCCCCCATGGGGGCCGGGGTGTCGCGGCTCACCGGGATGTGGGTGTGTTCCGGCAGATAGAGCCCGGCGAAGCCGCGCTGCTCCAGCTCGCGCGCCAACCGGACCGGCCGGATCGTCTCATCGGTCAGAAAGATCGTGGTCGCGATCCGCATACGGGACGTACCTCCAGGTCGGCCGGGTCGGTGACCGCATGGTGCCCTACCGCCGACGGGTTATCCACAGCCCTTTCGCGTCGTGTCACACGCGCGTACAACGGTTTTTACCTGCCGTCGCCGGCGGCGGGCCGCCCTTGGGGGACCTTCAGGAACGGAGGGGTGGACGTGGAACGACGCGAGGTGCTGCGGCTGTCGGCCGGCGCGGGCGCGGCGGGCGCGCTGACGCTCGGGACGGCGGGCGGAGCGGCCGGGGCGGCCGCGGGTGCCGGCGCTACGGACGGCGAGCGGGTCCGTACGCTCACGGGGCATCTGCCGCCGGGCTCCCCCGACTTCGTCCACCTGCCGTTCGAGGTGCCCTCCGGCGTGCGGGAGATCGCCGTCTCCTACCGCTACGACAGACCGCCCGTGCCCGAGGGCACCGTGGGCAACGCCTGTGACATCGGGCTGTTCGACGAGCGGGGCGCGGCGGCGGGCGGTGCCGGGTTCCGGGGCTGGTCGGGCGGCGCGCGCACAGAGTTCTTCGTACGGGCGGACGCCGCGACGCCCGGCTATCTCCCCGGTCCGGTGCGCCCCGGCACGTGGTACGTCGCGCTCGCCCCGTACACCGTCGCCCCGCAGGGCATGACGTACGCGGTCACCGTCACCCTCCGGTCCGGCCCGGCGGGGCGCACCCCGCGGCCGGTGTACCCGCCGGAGCGTGCCAAGGGCCGCGGACGCGCCTGGTACCGCGGGGACAGCCATCTGCACTCCGTCCACTCCGACGGCAGACGGACGCCCGCCGAGATCGCCGCGCTGGCGCGCGCCGCCGGGCTGGACTTCCTCACCACCACCGACCACAACACCGTCTCCGCGCACCGCGCCTGGGAGGGCCTGTGGGGCGACGACCTGCTGATCCTCACCGGCGAGGAGATCACCACCCGCAACGGCCACGTCCTGGCGCTGGGCACCGACCCCGGTGTGCTCTTCGACTGGCGGTACCGCGCCCGTGACGGCGTCTTCGGCCGCTGTGCCCGCGCCGTGCGCCGGGCCGGGGGCCTGGTCGTCCCGGCCCATCCGCATGCCGCGTGCGTCGGCTGCGGCTGGAAGTTCGGGCTGGACGAGGCCGACGCGGTGGAGGTGTGGAACGGCCCGTACACCCCGGAGGACGAGACGGCGCTCGCGGAGTGGGACAACACCCTGGTCGCGCATGTCCGGGGCGGCCGCGCGCGCTGGTTGCCGGCCGTCGGCCACAGCGACGCGCACCGCGATCCCGATGTGGTGGGCCTGCCGCAGACGGTGGTGCTCGCCGACGATCTCTCCCGGCAGGCGGTCCTGGACGGCATCAGGGCGGGCCGGGTGTGGATCGCGGAATCCTCGGGGATCGATCTGTCGTTCTCGGTCGGCGGGCCGCGCGGTGAGCACGCGGGCATCGGCGAACGGCTCGCGGTACCCGGCGCGGCACGGGTGGAGGCCCGTCTGACGGTCTCGGGCGCCCCCGGCTGCACCGTCTCGTTCCACACCGACCAGGGCCGTCTGCACTCCGCGCCGCTGCCGCCCTCCGGGTCCGGCACCGTGACCTGGAGTACGACCCCGGACCGGGCAGCCTACGTCCGCGCCGAGATACGCCGCGCCGCCACCGGCCCCGGCCTTCCGGGGGCGATGGCGGCACTGACGAATCCGGTGTTCCTGGGACGGGGGTGAGGGCCTGTGGGGCGGTGACCCGCGCGGTGCTCCGCACCGGCGCCGTCCGGCCCGTCCCGGGAAGGCCCGTCCCTAGTCCTCCACGACCAGTGCCGGAGTGGCGCGGGTCAGGACGTGTCCGCGGAAGAAGGCCGGGCTGTGGCGGCGCATCACCAGCATGATCACCGCGCCGACGGCGAGCAGTCCGACGCCGATGACGAAGACCGAGCCGACACCGAAGACGGCGCTGCCGGAGCCGTAGGCGGGGTTCCACATGTCGATCAGGGTCTTGCCGAACACGGCCGTCAGGAGGACGCCGCCGAGGAGGGGGAAGACGCCCTTGAAGAACAGATCACGGACGGAGTTGCGCAGCTCGTGGCGGAAGAACCAGGCACAGGCGAAGGCGGTGATCGCGTAGTAGAAGCAGATCATCAGGCCGAGCGCGTAGATGGTGTCGATGAGGACGTTCTCGCTGACGTAGCTCATCACCGCGTAGAACAGCCCGGTGGCCAGTCCGGCCGCGACGGTCGCCTTGCCGGGCGAACGGAAGCGGGGGTGGATGCGGGCGTAGGA
Organism: Candidatus Streptomyces philanthi; assembly: GCF_059553635.1. NCBI lineage: Bacteria > Bacillati > Actinomycetota > Actinomycetes > Kitasatosporales > Streptomycetaceae > Streptomyces > Candidatus Streptomyces philanthi. Next base: position 19,976 of record NZ_JCANQV010000029.1, on the reverse strand, counting down.
CTTCGGCAGTGCCTCGTAGGTGCTCATCGCCAGGACGGTCCGGGCCACCGGGATGAAGGTGGTCTGGAGGCTGGCGGCGGCGGAGGCGAGGACGGCGACGAAGAGGAGCACGCCGAGGGCGGTGCCCATGACGGGGTTGGCGAGGGCGGCGAAGACGTTGTCGGCGGTCTTCGGGTTGCCGAGGCCGTGGCCCTTGCCGCCGACCCCGGCGAACATCTGGGCGGCGACGGCGGTGAGCAGGTAGGAGCCGATGAGGACGACCATGGCGACGAGGGCGGCGCGGCCGGGGGTCTTGGCGCTTCCGGCGGTCTCCTCGTTGACGGTCAGGCAGGCGTCCCAGCCCCAGAACATGAAGATCGAGAGCGACAGTCCGGCGGTGAAGGCGGAGAAGGACTCGACGGAGAACGGGTCGAGCCAGGTCCAGGAGAAGTCGAGGGAGCCGCTGAACTCGCCGGAGCGCGCCTTGACGACGGCCATCACGATGAACACCGCGAGGACCGCGAGTTGGAGGCCGACCAGGGCGTACTGGACGCCCTTGGTGGCGGTCATGCCGCGGTAGCTGATGGCGGTGGCGAGGGCGATGAAGGCCAGGCAGGTCAGGACGTGGACGGGTTTGTCGCCGTCCAGGGCCGCGATGGCCTCGCTGCCGGTGAGTTCGCCGAGCAGCAGGTAGAAGAAGGAGGTGGCGACGCCGGCGAGGTTGGAGAGCACGATGATCGTGGCGATCACCAGGCCCCAGCCGCACATCCAGCCGACGTAGGGGCCGAACGCCTTGACCGACCAGGTGAAGGAGGTGCCGCAGTCGGGGACCGCCTTGTTCAGCTCGCGGTAGGCGAAGGCGACGAGCAGCATCGGCAGGAAGCCCGCGAGGAAGACGGCGGGCATCTGGAGCCCGACCTCGCTGACCGTGGGGCCGAGGGTCGAGGTGAGGCAGTAGACGGGGGCCACGGTCGAGACGCCGATGACCGCGCTGCCGAGCAGGCCGACGGAATTGCCGCTCAGGCCCTTGCCGCGGGTGTCACTGCCCGTGACGCCGACGCTCGTTACCGTGTCTCCGGCCGGGGGCCGGGGGTCTACCTGAACCATGAACAGGACGTTAAGTGCTGCTGTTTCCGCATCCGGAAGTTCAGCCTCCGACCCCAACTCCTTCATTACGAAGCCAGATTTCGGTACTTGATCAAGCAACTAAAAGGCCCGAGGTGCCTTCCGCCTTCGACTTGGCGCCCCCGGGGAGGTAATCGCGATTGCGGGAACCGCAGCGGTGTCCCTTATGTCCCGATTCAAAATTTTCCCGCCCGGTCGGTTTCGCCGTCCGGCCCCGCCCGCCCGACGCTTCCTCACCCTGTCCTTAATTCGCCGTTAACGTCCCGTTCCCCCGGGCCACACCAGCGCCTGGAGCTCGCTGTACGCGTGCAGCGCGTACGAGCCCACGTCCCGGCCCACACCGCTGTGCCGGAAGCCGCCGAACGGGGCCTCCATGTTCCGGCCGACGGTGTTGACGCCGACACCACCCGCCCGCAGCCGGCCCGCGACGCGGAAGGCCCGTTCCACGTCGCGGGACCAGACATAGTCCATCAGCCCGTACGCGCTGTCGTTGGCCAGCGCGATGCCCTCCTCCTCGTCGTCGAAGGGGAGCACCACGACCACCGGGCCGAAGATCTCCTCGCGCACCACCCGCATCCCGGGGGCACACCCGGTCATCAGCGTCGGCGCGACATAGAAGCCGCGCGGCAGGTCCGGCCGTTCGCCGCCCGCGACGATCTCGGCGCCCTCCGCGCGACCGAGCGCGATGTACGCCTCGACCCGGTCGCGGTGCGCGGCGGAGATCACCGGCCCGACGACCGTGTCCGGCTCCCGCGGGTCGCCGATCCGCAGCCCCCGGGCGCGGCGGGCCAGCCGGTCCACCAGCCGGTCGTGGATGCCGCGCTGGGCGAGCACCCGGGTCGGCGCGGTGCAGATCTGGCCGCTGTAGAAGGAGAAGGTGGTGCCGATGCCCGCGACCGCCGCGTCCAGGCCGGCCTCGTCGAGATCGTCGAAGACCAGCGCGGCGCCCTTGCCGCCCAGCTCCATCAGCTGGCGCTTCATCCCCCGGCCGCAGACCTCGGCGATCCGCTGCCCGACGGCGGTGGAGCCGGTGAAGCTCACCATGTCCACGTCCGGGGCGGCCACCGCGGCCTCCCCGACCGCCACGTCCGTCCCGGAGACCACGTTCACCACGCCCGGGGGCGCGCCGGCCTCCGCCAGCGCCTCCTGGAGCGCCTCCGCCATCCGGTAGACGGACAGCGGGTCCTGCGGCGCCGGTTTGACGACCACCGTGTTGCCCATCGCCAGCGCGGGCGCGACCTTGCCCGCCGCGTTGGCCCAGGGGTTGTTGTACGAGGTGACGCAGGTGACCACGCCGACCGGGCGGCGCACCGCCAGCGCCCCCAGCACACCCCGCGCGCCGATCTGCGGCGGCAGCGCCCTCTCGACCGGTTCCCGCGCCCCGCGCGCGTACCGCTCGAAGCGGTCCCGCGCCACGCCCACCTGCATCGCGCGGGCGGTGGCGGTCGTCGCGCCGGTCTCCGCCCGTGCGAGTTCCGCGTACCGGTCCGTGTCGCGCCGGATCACCTCGGCGGCGCGTTCCAGGACCCGGGCGCGGGTCCCCGGGTCCGTGCGGGACCACGGTTCGAAGGCCGCGCGGGCCGCGCCGACCGCCTCGGCCACCTGCTCGGGCCCCGCCTCCGGGGCCCGCCCCACGACCTCCTCGGTCGCGGGGTCGATCACGTCGTGGTGGCCCCGGGCCGGTTCGACCCACTCGCCGCCGAGGAACAGCCGCTCGCCCGTCATGCCGTCGCCACCGTCGCGGTGTCCCGCCCCGACCGCAGCACCGTGCCCGGCAGCGCGCCGGTCACCTCGCCGTCGCGGACGGTCTCCACGCCGTTGACGCGGACGGCGGTGACACCGAGCGCCCGGGAGTCGAGCCGGGGGCTGTCGCCCGGCAGGTCGTGCACCAGGGTGGCGGGCCCGGCGTCGATCCGGTCCGGGTCGAACAGGACCAGGTCGGCGCGGTAGCCCTCGGCGATCCGGCCGCGGCCGCGCAGCCCGAAGAGGCGGGCCGGGTCGTCGGTCAGCATCCGTACGGCCCGCTCCAGGGGGACGAGCCGGCGGCCGCGCAGGCAGTCGCCGAGGAAGCGGGTGGTGTAGGGGGCGCCGCACATCCGGTCGAGGTGGGCGCCCGCGTCGGAGCCGCCGAGCAGGACGTCCTCGTGCTCCCAGGTCTCGCGGCGCAGCGCCCAGCTGTCCGGGTCGTTGTCGGTGGGCATCGGCCACAGCACCGTCCGCAGGTCGTCGCGGGCGCAGATCTCGACCAGGCAGGCGAAGGGCTCCTGCCCCCGCTCGGCGGCGATGTCGCGGACGACGCGGCCGGTCAGACCCTCGTTGGCGGCGGAGTAGGTGTCGCCGATGACGTAGCGGTCGAAGTCGGCGAGCCGCCGGAAGACCCCGGCCTCCTCGCCGCGGGCCCGGCGCAGCATTCCGTTCCGTACGGCGGGGTCGCGCAGCCGGGCGATCCGCTCCGGGCGCGGCAGGGAGAGGATCTCGCCCCAGCCGGGAAGGAGGTTGAGGGCGCAGAAGGTGCCCAGGGACATGTTCATCGGGGTGAGGATCGGCATGGTCAGGGCGACGATGCGGCCGCCGGAGCGGCGGGCCCGCTCGCTGGGGGCGAGCTGGCGCGGCACCCGGTCCGGTACGGCGGCGTCGATGGTCAGCACGTTCCAGTTGAGGGGGCGTGCGGCCGCGGCCGTCATGGCGACGAGCAGATCGCTCTCGGCGTCGTCGAAGCGATCGAGGCAGCCGGTGACGATGGCCTCCAGCTGGGTGCCCTCGTGGGCGCCGACCGCGCGGGAGAGGGCGAGGAGTTCGTCCGGCGCGGCGTGCCGGGAGGCCACCGGCCGCCCGTCGCCGTCGGAGTGGGTGGACGACTGGGTGGTGGACAGGCCCCACGCCCCCGCGTCCATCGCCTCGTGGCAGAGCGCGAGCATGGCGGCCAGCTGCTCGCCGGTGGGCCGGCCGCCGGTCGCGTCGGGTCCCATGGCGTGGCGGCGCAGCGCGCAGTGCCCCACCATGAACCCGGCGTTGACGGCGATGCGGCCCTCCAGCCCGTCGAGGAAGTCGCCGAAGCCGTGCCAGTCCCAGGGCGCGCCGCGCTCCAGCGCGACCAGCGACATGCCCTCGACCTTGCTCATCATCCGCCGGGTGTAGTCGGCGTCCTCGGGGCGGCCGGGGTGGAGGGGGGCGAGGGTGAAGCCGCAGTTGCCGCCGACGACGGTGGTGACGCCATGGTGGAGGGACGGGGTGGCGTACGGGTCCCAGAACAGCTGGGCGTCGTAGTGGGTGTGCGGGTCGACGAAGCCGGGGGTGAGGACGAGGCCGGTGGCGTCCTCGCGGGTGCGGGCGGGGGCGGTGACGGTCCCCGCCGGGGCGACGACCGCGATCCGTCCGTCCTCGATGCCGACGTCGGCCGTGGTGGCGGGGGCGCCGGTGCCGTCGACGACGGTCGCCCCCCGGATCAGGTGGTCGAGCATGGCGTGCTCCCTCCCGAGGACGTGTGGTGGGGTCAGCGGCCCGCGGCCTGCCGGAACCGGGTGGTGCGGTGCACCGGGTCGGTGTCGATCTCCGGGATGACGTGTTCACCGATGAGCCTGATGGTGGTGAGGGTCTGCTCGCGTCCGATGCCGGCGGGCAGCCCGAAGGAGAGCTGGTCGGCGCCTGCTTGCTCCCAGCGCCTGCACTGGCGCAGCACCTCGTCGGGGTCGCCGCAGATCAGCAGCTCCTCGGCGATCAGCAGCTCGATCAGGTCCTCGGTGTACGGGGGCAGCAGCTCGGGCCATTCGGGGATGCCGTCGGGGCGCGGGAAGGTGTCGTGGTAGCGGAACAGCAGGGACTGGAGGTGGTTGAGCCCGCCGCCCGCGGCGATCCGGACGGCCTCGCGGTGGGTCTCGGCGCAGACGGCGGTGGTCGTCACCATGACGTTGTCGTTGACGAAGTCCCCGACCGGTTCGGCCTCCTTGACCGCCGACTTGTACGCGTCGAGCACCCACTCCATGTCGGCGACCTTCTGCACGCTGAACCCGAGGACGCCGAGGCCCTTGCGTCCGGCCATGGCGTACGAGGACGGTGAGCCGGCCGCGTACCACATCGCCGGGTGGGACGGCCCGTACGGCTTGGGGAGGATCTTGCGCGGCGGGAGTTGCCAGTGTTTGCCCTGGAAGCCCTGGTACTCGTCCTGGAGCCACATCCGGGGGAACTCCGCGATGGTCTCCTCCCAGAGTTCCCTGGTGTGGTCCATGTCGGTCACCCCGGGGAAGAAGCCGAGGATCTCGTGGCTTCCGGCGCCGCGCCCGGAGCCGAACTCGAAGCGGCCGCCGGAGAGGTGGTCGAGCATGGCGACCTTCTCGGCGACCTTGACCGGGTGGTTGACGGGCGCGAGCGGGTTGAAGATGCCGGAGCCGAGGTGGATGCGTTCGGTGGCGTGCGCGAGATAGCCGAGGAACACCTCGTTCGCGGAGAGGTGGGAGTACTCCTCCAGGAAGTGGTGCTCGGAGGCCCAGGCGTACTTGAACCCGGAGCGGTCCGCCTGGATGACGTACTCGGTCTCCTCCATCAGCGCGTGGTGCTCGGCCTCGGGGTCCACCGCCGTGCGTGCCGAGGGCACATAGCCCTGCACGAAGAGCCCGAATTCCAAGGGTGTCACCGTCCTGTCCCGGAAGAGATATCTGACGGTGCGTCAGATTCGAGGGGTCGACTGTCCCACCGGAGGGTGGGGGCGTCAAGGGATGCCGCGGGGCGGGGGCGGGCCGTCCCGCCGGCCCGCGGCGCGAAGCCCCACCGGTCCCGTCAGTCCCCGAGGTGCACGGCGACCTCCTCCGCGAACGCCGCCATCTGCTCCACCAGCTCGTCCCGGCTCCGGCTGCGGAAGCGCACCTGGAGCTGCCCCACCCCCATCGCCCGGTACTCCCGCAGCGACCGCGCGATCCGTCGCGGCGGGCCCGCCAGCGTCCGCCGGCCCACGTCCCAGCGGGGTGTGCCCACGTACAGCGGCTCGGCGATGGCGCCGATCTCGGCCGGCTCGCCGATCCCGGCCGCCTCGCGCAGCCGGCGCAGCCGTGCGATCTTCGGCGGCAGCTCGTCGCGGCGGTCGCCCTGCGGCAGCCAGCCGTCACCGCGCAGCGCGGCACGGCGCACCGCCGCGGGCGAGGAGCCGCCCACCCAGATCGGCGGCCGGGGCGTCTGGACGGGCCGCGGCTCCTGCACCGGACCGGCGAACGCGAACCGCTTCCCGCTGAACGCGGTGCGCTCCCCCGGCGCCCAGGCCGCCTTGAGCGCGTCGATGCTCTCGTCGAGCAGTTCGCCGCGCCGCGCGAAGTCCGCCCCCACCGCCGCGAACTCCTCCGGTACGTGCCCGGCGCCGACGCCGAGGATCAGGCGCCCGCCGGAGAGATGGTCGAGGGTGGCGTACTGCTTCGCGGTGACCAGCGGGTGCTTGAGCCCGGCCACCGCGACATGGCTGAGCAGCCGTACGCGGGTGGTGACGGCGGCCAGGTGCGCGAGGGTGGCGACCGGGTCGTACCAGACGGTGCCCATGGCCGCCGCCAGCCGGGCGGGGACCGCCAGATGCTCGCAGCAGCCGAGGTACGCGAACCCGTACCGGTCGGCGGCCCGCGCCACCGCCACCAGGTCGGCGGGTCCGGCGCCCGCCTCCCAGTCCTCCGCGAACAGCGCGCTCCGCGCCTGCACCGGCAGCTGCATCCCGTACACCAGCCGCCCCTCGGGCAGTATCCGCACCATGGGCCCCTCCGGGTGAGTCGGGGCGGCGGCGCCCGTACGGCCCGCCGCCCGGGTGCGGGGGCGCACGCCCCCGGGGACAGAGGGGAGGGCGCGCCCCCGGCGCCGCCCTCCCACGTCACTCCCGCCTCAGGCGGCGGCGCCCGCCCACAGGCCGTCCGCCGTCAGGCCCAGCAGGTCGACGGCGTTGCCGCGGACGATCCGCTCCACCACGTCCGGCGCCAGATGCGCCATCTGGGCCTCGGCGACCTGGCGGGAGCGGGGCCAGGTGGAGTCGGAGTGCGGGTAGTCCGTCTCGTAGAGGACGTTGGGGACGCCGATGGCGTCGAGGTTGCGCAGCCCGAAGGCGTCGTCGAAGAAGCAGCCGTGGACATGCCCGGCGAAGAGTTCGGACGGCGGGCGGGTGACCTTGCTGGAGACGCCGCCCCAGGCGCGGTTCTCCTCCCAGACGGTGTCGGCGCGCTCCAGGATGTACGGAATCCACCCGATCTGCCCCTCGGCGTACATGACGCGCAACCGGGGGAAGCGCTCGAAGGCGCCGCTGAGCAGCCAGTCGACCATCGAGAAGCAGCAGTTGGCGAAGGTGATGGTGGAGCCGACGGCGGGCGGGGCGTCCGCCGAGGTGGAGGGCATGCGGCTGGAGGAGCCGATGTGCATCGCGATGACGGTGCCGGTCTCGTCGCAGGCGCGCAGGAACGGGTCCCAGTGGTCGGTGTGGACGCTGGGGAGCCCGAGGTGCGGGGGGATCTCACTGAAACAGACCGCCCGGACGCCGCGTTCCGCGTTGCGCCGTACCTCCGCCGCGGCCAGTTCCGGGTCCCACAGCGGTACGAGGGTGAGGGGGATCAGCCGGCCCCCCGCCTGCGGGCCGCACCACTCCTCCACCATCCAGTCGTTGTACGCGCGCACCCCCAGCAGCCCCAGTTCGCGGTCGCGCGCCTCGGTGAAGGTCTGGCCGCAGAAGCGGGGGAAGGTCGGGAAGCAGAGCGCGGACTGGACATGATTGAGGTCCATGTCGGCCAACCGTTCGGGGACGCTGTACGAGCCGGGGCGCATCTGCTCGTAGGTGATGCCCTCCAGCCGTATCTCGTCGCGGGAGCAGCCGACGGCGGTGTCGAGGCGGGTCAGGGGGCGGCGCAGGTCCTCGTAGACCCACCAGTCGGTCTGCGGGCCCTCATCGCCCGGTTCACCCATCTTCGGGGCGAATTTCCCCCCGGTGAACGTCACCTCCGTCAGCGGGGCGCGGACGATGCGCGGGCCGGTGTCGCGGTACTTCGACGGGAGCCGTTCCTGCCAGACGTGCGGAGGCTCCACCGTGTGGTCGTCGACCGAGATGATCCTCGGGAAGGTCTCCTGGGTGTCCATGGCCCTTACGGTAGCCATGATCTGACGGATCGTCAGTAAAGCTGTCGGTGAGGTGTACGGTACGCAGCGTGCCGCCGTGCGGGCCCCGGAGGCGGCCGGCCCGCAGGTCCGCGCCCCGGCACCCGGCATCCGGACCCCACGGAGCGACGCCTCCCCCTTCCCGTCACCAACTGGAGGGGAGGCTTTGTGCACGCTCCGGACCGGTACTGACGCCGGGGGCATGGACAAGGCAGACTGGCCGTTGCACACAACCGATGGAGCACAGAGCGGAACGGTGCGCACAGGACGAAATGGATGGCACAGGGCAGGGGGACACCATGGACGACGGTCCGGGGCAGGGCCGGGAGCGGCTCCGCTTCACCGTGCTCGGTCCCGTACGGGCGTGGCGCGGCACGACGCCGCTGGCTGTGGGCTCCCCACAGCAGCGCGCGCTGCTCGCCGCACTGCTGCTGCGCGGCGGGCGGACCGCCACCGCCGCCGAACTCGTCGACGCGCTCTGGGGTGAGGAACCCCCGCACGCCGCCCTCGCGGCCCTGCGCACCTACGCGTCCCGGCTGCGCAAGGCCCTCGGCGCCGACGCCGACACCCTCGTCAGCGAATCCGGCGGCTACGCCCTGCGCTCCGCCGACGGCCGCCCCCTCACCCTCGACGAGGACCTCGCCGAGCAGCACGCCGCCGAGGCCGAGAAGGCCCGCGCGGCCGGCGACCGCTGCCGCGCCCGCGACCTGCTGGACACCGCCCTGTCCCTGTGGGACGGCGAACCCCTCGCCGGCATCCCCGGCCCCTACGCCGAGAACCAGCGCACCCGCCTCGGCGAATGGCGGCTCTCCCTGATCGAGAGCCGCCTCGAACTCGACCTCGAACTGGGCTGCCACGCCGAGACCGTCTCCGAACTCACCGCCCTCACCGCCGCCCACCCGCTGCGCGAACGCCTCCGCGAACTGCTGATGCTGGCGCTCTACCGCAGCGGCCGGCAGGCCGAGGCCCTGGCCGTCTACGCCGACACCCGGCGGCTGCTCGCCGACGAACTCGGCGTCGACCCGCGCGCCTCCCTCGCCGAACTCCAGCAGCGCATCCTGCGCGCCGACACCGACCTGGACGCACCGGCCGCCGCCCCGGACAGCGCCGGCGACGCCGGCACCGTCCCCGTCCGCCCGCAGCAGCTGCCCGCCACCGTCGCCGACTTCACCGGCCGCTCCGCCTTCGTCACCGAACTCGGCGAACGCCTCACCACCGCCGAGGGCAGCGTGATGGCCGTCTCCGCGCTCACCGGCATCGGCGGCGTCGGCAAGACCACCCTCGCCGTCCATGTGGCGCACGCCGCCCGCGAGCACTTCCCCGACGGGCAGCTCTACGTCGACCTCCAGGGCGCCGGCCACACCCCTTCCGAGCCGCAGGCCGTCCTCGGCGCCTTCCTGCGCGCCCTCGGCACGCCCGACTCCTCCATCCCCGACGGTCTGGAGGAACGCGCCGCCCTCTACCGCTCCACCCTCGCCGGCCGCCGCGTCCTCGCCCTCCTGGACAACGCCCGCGACGCCGCCCAGATCCGGCCGCTGCTGCCCGGGGCCGAGGGCTGCGCCGCGCTGATCACCAGCCGCGCCCGCATGATCGACCTGGCCGGGGCGCACCTCATCGACCTCGATGTGATGAGCCCCGAGGAGGCACTGACCCTCTTCACCCGGATCGTCGGCGAGGAACGGGTCTCCGCCGAACGGCAGGCCGCCATGGCCGTCGTCGGCGCCTGCGGCTTCCTGCCGCTCGCCATCCGCATCGCCGCCTCCCGGCTCGCCTCCCGCCGCACCTGGACCGTCTCCGTCCTCGCCAGGAAGCTCGCCGACGAGCGCCGCCGCCTGGACGAACTGCGCGCGGGCGACCTCGCCGTCACCGCCACCTTCGAACTGGGCTACGGCCAGCTGGAGCCCCACCAGGCCCGCGCGTTCCGCCTGCTCGGCCTCGCCGACGGGCCCGACATCTCCCTCGCCGCCGCGGCCGCCGTCCTCGACATGGACCTCGACGACGCCGAGGAACTGGTCGAGTCCCTCGTCGACGCCAGCCTGCTGGAGTCCGCCGCGCCCGGCCGCTACCGCTTCCACGACCTCGTCCGCCTCTACGCCCGCGCCTGCGCGGAGCGCGACGAGCCGGCCGCGCGCGAGGCGGCCCGCTCCCGGCTGCTGGACTTCTACCTGGCGAGCGCCGCCCGGATGTACGCCCTGGAGCGGCCCGGCGACCGGCTCATCGACCACATGGAGACCACCGACTACCCGGGACTCGGCTTCACCGACCGCCAGGAGGCACTGACCTGGCTGTTCAGCGAGTCGAGCTGCCTGTTGGCATGTGCCCGGCAATCCGATGAGCCCCCGTACCTGCGGCGCGCCGTCGACCTGCTGCTGCTCACCCTCGACCTCGCCGAGTCCGGCGCCGACGCCCGGCAGTACGAACAGGCCAACGAGGAGCTGCTCACGGCGGCGCGGACGGCGGGCGACCAGCACGCCGAGGCGCGGCTGCACACCTCGCTCACCAATGTGCACACCCTCGCCGGACGCCTCGACGAGGCCGACGAGCACGCCAAGTCCGCGATGCTGCTGGGACTGGCCGTCGGCGACCCGTTCTCGTCCTCCAACGCGCCCAACGACCGCGCCATCATCGCCGGCGAGCAGAAGCGCCACGACGACGCCGAGGCCTACCTCAACCAGGCGCTGACCGCCTTCCGCGACGACAACAACGAGCAGTCCGAGGCCAGCGCGCTGTGCAACCTCTCCCGCGTCCACCTCGACACCGGACGCACCGACAGCGCCATCGAACTGGCCCAGCAGGGCATCGCCATCTACCGCAGGCTCGGCGCCGAACGCCGCCTCGCCAACGGCATGTACGCCCTCGCCCTGGCCTTCACCCTCGCCAACCGGCTGGACGACGCCACCGGGCAGCTCATGCAGGCGCTGACGATATTCCAGGAGAGCCGCCAGCGCTTCTGGGAGGGCATGACGTACTTCCGGCTCGCCGAGGTCGACCTCGCCGACGGACGGCCCGCCGACGCCGCCAACCACGCGGAGCAGGCCCTGACGGCGCTGCGCGGCATCGGCGGCGAATGGTGGCGCGCCAACGCCCTGACCACGCTCGGGCGGGCACTGCACGACATCGGGCACACCGGCCGCGCCCGGGTCTGCTGGCAGGAGGCCCTGGCGATCCATGAGCGCCTCGACTCCCCCGAGGCCGTCAAGGTCCGCTCGCTGCTCACCCCGCTGGCCCCCGTATAACCGCAGGTCAGACGCATCAGCGGCGGCGTTTATCGATCGTTCATCGACGCACGTCACTCTCTTCAGTACCGATCCGCCGCCTCGGGGGGCAAGCGGCTCGGTGACCGGCCCCACCAGAAGGTGGCCGGCCCGGTACACCCCTCCGGCGATCTTCGGGGGAGTCGCCGGCGGGGTGACCGGCCCCACCAACGCGGTGTCCGGGCCTGGTCACCTCTCCGGCGACCCACGGGGGAGCCGCCGGCGGGGTGGCCGCAAACCCATTCAAGGAGTTTGGTCACCATGGAACAGAAGCGCGCCACCACGAAGAAGAAGCCCATCGTGAAGCCGATGGACAAGCACCGCCCCATCATCGCCGAGGGCATGGTGCCCGAGCCCCAGGCACCGGTCCCGGGCACCGTCAGCGTCCGCGACAAGCACCGCCCGCTCTCGGACCCGCAGTAGCACCGCACGGCACGCACCACAGCCACCACACGAGCACAGCCACCGCACAAGCAGCATCACCGCACGAACGGCCACCGCATTCGGGGGATCGCAGGGGCCGGCCACGATGGCAGGAGGGGAGCCATCGGGGCCGGTCCCTGCGGCGTTTCCGGGGACGGGACCAACTCGGCTTCCTTCCGGCCGGGCCGGACCCCGCAACTCCTGACGTACCGTCAGTTCCACTGCTACAGTCGCACCCTTCGCCACCGCATCCGCACCGCTCAGGAGGCGCGTCGTGTTCGAGCCCGCTCGTGTACGGACGGTCTGGGAGCTGATGGAGTACCGGGCGCGGGTGTCGCCCGGGGAGCCGATGTTCTTCGAGGGGGCCGCGGACGGGGACGGCGGGCGGACCGTGACGTTCGGGCAGGTGCGGGACGCGGCGCTGCGGGTGGCCGCCGGGTTGCGGGAGCTGGGGGTGACGGCCGGGACGCGGGTGGCGTGGCAGCTTCCCACCCGGATCGGGACGGTCGTCGTCTCGCTGGCGCTGGCGCGGCTGGGGGCCGTGCAGGTGCCGGTGCTGCATCTGCTGCGGGAACGGGAGGTCCGGTTCGTCCTGGCGGACTCGGGGGCGGAGTACGTCCTGGTGCCGGGGGTGTGGCGGGGGTTCGACTTCACCGCGATGGCGCGGGAGGCGGCCGGGGAGGGAGTGCGGGTCGTTCCGGTCGGGGAGGACGGGGGCGGGCTGCCCGCCGGGGCTCTGGGGGCGCTGCCGGAGCCCGGGGGCGCGGACGACGGCGGGACCCGGTGGATTTACTACACCTCCGGCACCACCGCCACCCCCAAGGGCGTGGAGCACACCGACGCCTCCCTGCTCGCGGGCGGCACCGGGCTGGCGACCGCGCTGGGGATGTCGTCGGCCGACATCGGCTCGATCGCCTTCCCGTACGCGCACGTCGCCGGGCCCGACTATGTCATCGCGATGCTGGTCAGCGGCTTTCCCGCGGTGGTGCTCGACACGTTCCGGGCGGACGCGGCGGCCGCGGTGCTGCGGCGGCGGGGGGTGACGATGGCGGGCGGGAGCACCGCGTTCTACCGGGCGTTCCTGGACGCGTCCCGCGCCCACCGGCGCGAGCACCCCGGCGCGGGGCGGCTGATCCCGTCGTTGCGGCTGCTCAGCGGGGGCGGGGCGCCGCTGCCGCCGGAGCTGTGCGAGGAGGTCGTACGGGAGCTGGGGTGCCCGGTCGTCCACGGGTACGGGATGACGGAGAGCCCCATGATCACGATGGGGACGCCGTACGACAGCGCGGAGCGGCTGGCGCGGACGGTGGGGCGGCCGGTGACCGGCGCCCGGCTGCGGATCGCCCGGCCGGACGGGAGCGAGGCGGCGGCCGGGGAGACGGGTGAGGTGACGCTGAAGGGGCCGATGGTGTTCCGCCGGTACACGGACCCGGCGCTGACGGCTCAGGCGTTCGACGCCGAGGGGTACTTCCGGACCGGTGACCTGGGCCGGCTGCGCCCGGACGGGCATCTCGTCCTCACCGGGCGGCTCAAGGACATCATCATCCGCAAGGGCGAGAACATCTCGGCGCAGGAGGTCGAGGACCTGGTGCGGACGCATCCGGCGGTGGCGGAGGCGGCGGTGATCGGCCTGCCGGACCGTGAGCGCGGGGAGCGGGTGTGCGCGGTGGTCACCCTCACGGACGGCGCCGCGCCGACACTGGCGGAGCTGGCCGGGCATCTGCGGGCGGCCGGGGTGATGGCGCAGAAGCTGCCCGAGCAGCTGGAGGTCGTCCCGGAGCTGCCGCGCGGCGGGCCGCTGGGCAAGGTCCTGAAGACGGTGCTGCGGGAGCGGTACGGGCGGGGGTAGGGCCCCGGGGGACGGAGGGTGCCGCCCCGGGGACGCACCGTGCCGGCGCGTGCGGCTGTGGATGCGGGGCGGGCGGGCGCGGTCTTCACTGGGAACAAGGCCCCGGGCCGGGACGACGGGACGACGGAAGGAAGTCCGGCCATGACCGATGCCCATGCCCGTACCGCCACCGCCGGAACGATCGACTTCACGGCGCAGACCCGCCTGGTCGGGCAGCTCGCGGCGCACACCGCCGACGAGCAGCTGGACGCGCCCACGCCCTGCGAGGACTTCGCCGTCCACCATCTGCTGGGCCATCTCGTCGGGCTGACGGCCGCGTTCCGGGACGCGGCGCGCAAGGAGTTCGGGCCGACCACCAACACCGATCCGGGCGTGGTGAAACCGGACATCACCCCCGAATGGCGTGAGCTGCTGTCCCGGAACCTCACCGAGATGGCGGAGGCATGGCGGCACCCGGAGGCGTGGCGGGGCGAGACCCGGGCCGGCGGGGTCACCCTGCCCGCCCCGTTCACCGGCCGGATCGCGCTGAACGAGCTGGTCGTGCACGGCTGGGACCTCGCCCGCGCCACGGGTCAGCCGTACGCGCCGGACGAGGCGAGCCTGACGGTGGCGTACGAGCTGCTCGCGCCGTCCGCCGAGGGCTCGGGGAGCGAGGGCATGTTCGGCCCGCCCGTCCCGGTGCCGCGGGACGCGCCGCTGCTGGACCGGGTCGTGGCGCTCAGCGGCCGCCGGCCGTCGTGGACGCCGCCCGCGGGGCCGTAGCCGTAGAGCCGGTCGTCATCCGCCGTTCTCCCGCAGCCGGGACTTGAGGACCTTGCCGCTCGCGTTGCGCGGCAGGGCCCTCACGAACTCGACCTCGCGGGGCACCTTGTAGTTGGCCATCTCGCGGCGGGACCAGGCGATGAGGGCGTCGGCGGTCAGGTGCGAGCGGGCGCGGCGTACCGCGTACGCCTTGCCGACCTCGCCGAGGCGGGCGTCGGGGATGCCGACGACGGCGACCTCGGCGATGTCCGGGTGGCGGGCGAGGAGCCGTTCGATCTCGGCGGGGTAGGCGTTGAAGCCGCCGACGACGAACATGTCGGTGAGGCGGTCGGTGATCCGCAGGTTGCCGTCGGTGCCGAGGACGCCGATGTCGCCGGTGCGCAGCCAGCCGTCGGCGGTGACCGCCCGCGCGGTGCCGTCCGGGTCCTCGAAGTAGCCGGACATCACGGGGTAGCCGCGGACCTGGATCTCGCCGCGTTCGCCGGGCGCCAGGGGCACGTCCCCGGGCCCGGCGATCCGTACCTCCGTGCCGGGCAGGGCGCGGCCCGAGGTCGTGGCGATGACCTCGGGGGGATCGTCGCGGCGGCACATGGTGACGATGCCGGAGCTCTCCGAGAGGCCGTAGGCGGTCAGGACGGTGGCGACGCCCAGGTCGCCACGGAGCCGCTCGACGAGTTCCAGGGGGACGGCGGCGGCGCCGGTGACGACCAGGCGCAGCGCGCTCAGGTCGTGCCGGGCGCGGTCGGGGTGGTCGAGGAGCCGCTGGTGGAGGGCGGGCGGGCCGGGGAGGACACAGACGCGTTCGGCGGCGAGGCGGGCGAGGACGGTGTCCGGGTCGAAGACGGGCTGGGGGATCATCGTGGCGCCGCGCAGCAGGCAGGCGAGGACGCCGGCCTTGTAGCCGAAGGTGTGGGAGAACGGGTTGACGATGAGGTAGCGGTCACTCTCCCGGAGGCCGGCGAGCGCGGCCCAGACGCCGTAGGCGCGCAGGGTCCGGTCGTGGGTGATCACGGCGCCCTTGGGGCGGCCGGTGGTGCCCGAGGTGAAGAGGATGTCCGAGGGGTCCTCGGGGCGCAGCGCTTCGGCCCGTGCGCGGACGGCTTTCCCGTCCACCGCCCGGCCCCCGTCGAGGAAGGCACGCCAGGTGGTGAAGTCGGCGGGCGCGTCGTCGGCGAGGACCACGACACGCTCCAGGTGCGGCAGTGCGGGCAGCGGGCCGGTGCCGGGGCCTTCGCGGCCGGCCCGGCGCAGCGCGGCCACGTAGGACGCGCCGAGGAAGGTGCCGGTGACGAACAGCAGCCGGGCGCGGGTGCGGCGCAGGATGTCGGCGGTCTCGGCGCCCTTGAGGCGGGTGTTGACGGGGACGAGGACGGCGCCCGCGGTGACGGCGCCGAGGGCGCAGACGATCCAGTCGGGGGTGTTGGGGGCCCAGACGGCGACCCGGTCGCCGGGCCGGACGCCACAGGCGAGGCAGGCGGCGGCCGCGCGTTCGACGCGTACGCCCAGTTCGGCGTAGGTGAGGCGGACGCGGCCGTCGGCGACGGCCTCGCGCGGGCCGTGGCGCTCGGCCGCCGCGTACACCAGGCGGGCCACGGTGCCGTACTCCAGGTCGGCGCGCGGGTCCGGGGCGCCGGCCGGTGTGGTGCTGTCCCCGTCGTGCATCGGTTCCCCTCCGCCGAAAGAGCTGACTACCCGTCAGATTAGCGGTAGCCTCCTCGCCTGTCAGTACGAGCGGACGGCCGCGGAGGTGGCGATGGGCGCGACCCTCAAGGACGCTACGGCGATAGCCGGCATCGGGCAGACCCCGTTCGCCGCACGGCTCGCGGACTCCGAGAAGGCGCTGGCCTGCCGCGCGATCCTCGCCGCCCTGGACGACGCGGGCATCAGCCCCTCGGAGGTCGACGCGTTCGCCTCGTACACCATGGAGGAGACCGACGAGGTCGAGATCGCCAAGGCCATCGGCGCCGGGGATGTCGTCCACTTCTCCAAGGTCGGCTACGGGGGCGGCGGTTCCTGTGCGACGGTGGCGCATCTGGCGGCCGCCGTCGCCACCGGGCAGGCGCACGTCGGCGTCGCCTGGCGGTCCCGCAAACGCGGCTCGGGGCCGCGTCCCTGGAGGAACACCCGGGCCCAGCTCCCCACCCCGGCACAGTGGACCCGCCCGTTCGGGCTGCTGCGCCCCGTCGACGAGATCGGCATCCTGGCCCGCCGCTACATGCACACCTACGGCGTCACCCGCGACCACCTCTTCCACGTCGCCCTCGCCTGCCGCAACCGCGCCAACCAGAACCCCGACGCGATCATGTACGAGCGGCCGCTGACCCGCGAGATGTACATGACCTCCCGCTGGATCAGCGAACCCCTCTGCCTCTTCGACAACTGCCTGGAGACGGACGGCGCGCTGGCCTGCGTCGTGGTCTCCGCCGAGCGCGCCCGCGACTGCCGCCACCGGCCCGTCCTGGTGCACGCCGCCGCCCAGGGACTGCCCGCCCAGCACCACGGGATGGTCAACTACTGGAACGACGACCCGCTCACCGGCCCCGCCTGGACCGCCGCCCGGCACCTGTGGCGCCACGCCGACCTGCGACCGGAGGACGTCGACGTCGCGCAGATCTACGACGCGTTCACCCCGCTGGTGCTGCTCTCCCTGGAGGGCTACGGCTTCTGCGGACGCGGCGAGGGCGGCGCTTTCACCGAGGGCGGCGCCCTGGAGAGCGGCGGCCGGCTGCCGGTCAACACCGCGGGCGGCGGGCTGTCCGAGGCGTACGTCCACGGGTTCAACCTCATCAACGAGGGCGTCCGGCAACTGCGCGGCACCAGTACCGCGCAGGTCCCCGACGCCTCCGTCTGCCTGGTCACCGCGGGCGAGGGAGTCCCCACATCGGCCCTGCTGCTGAGGAGCTGAGCTGCCATGAGCACGGCACACGAGGACCCGGCGACGGCCGACGGCGACGGGCTGCTGCCCCCCGTCCCGGACGACGACGGCGCGCCCTTCTGGGAGTACGCCGCGCGGGGCGAACTGCGCGTCCAGGTCTGCTCCGGCTGCGACACCCCCCGTTTCCCGCCCCGCCCCTGCTGCCCGCACTGCCGGGCGTTCGACAGCCACTGGCGCCGGACGGACGGCCGCGGGCGCATCTGGTCGTTCGTGGTGCCGCATCCGCCCCTGCTGCCCGCGTACGCCGCACAGGCCCCGTACAACGCGGTGGTCGTGGAACTCGCCGAGGACCCGCGCCTGCGCCTGGCCGGGAACGTCGTCGCCTCCGCCGACGCCCGGCTGGACTCCGTCGCCCCGTCACGGCTGCGCATCGGCGCCCCCGTGAAGGCCGTCTTCCACACGCTCCCCGGCGGCCTCACCGTGCCCCGCTGGCTCCTGGAACGCCCATGACCCTCCGGACGGAGATCACCGACGGCGTCGCCCTGCTCACCCTCGACCGGCCGGAACGGCACAACGCCCTCGACCTCGCCACCGCCGACGCGCTCGCCGCCACCTGGCGGGCGTTCCGCCGCGACCCCTCCGTACGGGCCGCGGTGATCACCGGCGCCGGCGGCCGGGCCTTCTCCAGCGGCCTCGACCGCTCCGCCGACGTACCGCAGCCGCACTCCCCCTACTCCCTCGACGACCCGCTGCTCCGCATCGGCCCGAAGGCCAACGACCTGTGGAAACCGGTGATCGCCGCGATCGAGGGGCTGGCCTGCGGCGGCGCCTTCTACCTCCTGGGCGAGGCGGAGTTCCTCGTCGCCTCCGAGACCGCCGTCTTCTTCGACCCGCACACCACCTACGGCATGGTCAGCGCCTACGAGGCGGTCCTCATGGCCCAGCGGATGCCCTACGGGGAGGCCGCCCGGATGTGCCTGATGGGGACGGCGGAACGGCTGGACGCCGCCCGCGCCCACCGGATCGGCCTGGTCTCCGAACTCACCCCGCCCGGCGCCGCCGCCGCGACGGCACTGCGCCGCGCCGCCGTGCTGGCCGCCCTGCCGGCCGAGGCCGTCCAGGGCACCGTCCGCGCCCTGTGGGCCGCCAAGGAGGCGACCCGGGCGCACGCCCTGTCCCTCGCGCCGCATCTGATCGCGCTGGGGAACCTGCCGGCGGAGCAGCAGGCGCGGCTGTTCGCGGGGAGGGAGCGGGACGGCTGACGGGGCGTGGGGGGCGGTCGCCGGGGGCGCCGTCCACTGCCGGAGGTCTGCGGCCCTCCGGCAGCCCGGCCCGCCGGTCAGCTCAGCCGCGCGTCGGCGTAGGTGTCCATCGCCGCGCACTGGTACGCGGCCAGCCCTTCGGCGATCTTGTCGAAGTTGGCGCGGAAGCGGGGGTCGTCGGCGTAGGTACGTCCCAGCCCCTTGTACGCCTCCGCGCACGGGGTCCAGAAGCGGCACACGCCCTGGTAGTGCGCGTCCACCTCGGCCTGCACGGCGGGGTCGTCGGCCGGGGTGCCGGCCGCCATGAACTCCGCCATGCGGATCATCTGCGCGGTCACCTCGCGCTGCCACCGCTCCATGTCGTCGCCGGACATCGCCGCGACGGCCTGCTGGGACTGCTCCCATTCCCGGGGCCAGCGCTCGCGTACCTCGGCCTCCTCCTGGGGCTCGAAACCCTCGAAGAGGTTCTCCGGCCTGTTGATCTTCACCATGGTGGGGTCGTCCTGTCCTTCCTCCAGTTCGGCGATGGTGCGGGCGACCGTACGGGCGAGCGTTCCCAGCCGGTCGCGCTCCGCCAGCAGCCGCTGCCGGTGGGCGCGGAGCACGGCCACCCGGTCGGCGCCGCTGTCGAGGACGGCACGGATCTCGCGCAGTCCCACGCCCAGCTCCCGCATCAGCAGGATCTGCTGCAACCGCAGCAGCTCGGCCTCCCCGTAGTAGCGGTGCCCGTTGCTCCCGATCCCCGCGGGCGGCAGCAGTCCGGTCCCGTCGTAGTGCCGCAGCGTCCGCGACGTCACCCCGGACATCCGGGCCACCTCCGCGATCGACCAGGTCACGGCCGCCTCCCTTCGCCGGGCCGGTCCCTCCGGCCCTGACAACGACCGTAGAAGTTGACGCAACGGAAACCGCAAGCGCGCCGTCGCGGTCGTCTCGCGGGGGCCGGTGGTCAGGCGTAGCGTCGGTCACGGAGGACATCGGGACGACGCGAAGCGAGGCGACGCCTGTGGTGCGCAACGTGCTCGGTTCCCTGATCGCCCTCGTCGGAGCCGCGGCCGCCGTCTGGAGCCCCTTCCGTCCCTGGTACGACGGCCGTCACGGGCGCGATGTACGGATCGAGGACCTCTTCGGCCATCTGACCGGCGATCCCGCCTCACTGCTCGGCTCGATGTTCCTCCCCATGGTGTGCGCCGCCCTCCTCACCCTGATCGGCGTGGCACTGCGGTCACGGACACTGGTGGGCCTTGCGGGGCTGGTGGTCCTCGGGTTCACCATCCTGTGGGCGGTGCGGCAGATCCAGGCGGTGGGCAGCCTGACCGTGGGCCACGGCGGCCTCGGCGCCGGCGTCG
>NZ_JCANQV010000028.1:0-31331 GCF_059553635.1 Candidatus Streptomyces philanthi | reverse complement strand
CTCCTTTTCCTTCTTCTCCTCTGCCATGACGCACCCTCATGCCGGAACTTCGCCGGATTCCCCCGCCCGCGCCCCGGCCCGCACCACACCCGCCAACGAGTGCGCCGTCGCGACATTGCACCGCCCCAGATGCACGAGCGCGATCGTCTGCCCGCCACACGTCGACGCCTCGGTCCCGAGCGACGGCAACGTGACCCCCGCCTCTTCGAGCGCGGCCGCGAGATCGTCCCGCGCCGCCTCCACCTCCCCGACCTTCTCTCGCCAGTCACTCTGCGGCTCGTCCACCAGCACCGTCTTCCTCCATCGGTAGGGGGCTCGCCATGGAGCCGGTCCGGCCCCCGGCGAAATGAATTCCTGCGGCCCGCATCAGTCGTTGCTGACGCTTTCGGGCAACAAATCCCGCACGGGAAAGGGCAGAACGAGGGCACGCCGAGGTGGCGCAGCTGCCTTTTCCGTCGCCTTTCGCGCTGGAGCTGTCACGGTCTACATTCGGCATCCACGACCCCGAAGGCCAGGGGAGAAGGCGTGCCAAATGACTTGGCACAGTGAGGAGTTGGACGTATGTCCGAACCCTGGATCGAACGAGATGACAAATCGGAAGTGGAGGGCGAGGAGCCCGAGGACGGAGCTGCGTGGTTCGGCCGGGAAGTCATGCACGCGCGCGTGCAAAAAGGGTGGAGTAAGCAGGAACTGGCCCAGGCGCTGGGAATCGACCGCACGGTTGTCAGCCGGGTGGAGAGCGGGAAGCGTCTCGCCTCCGAGCTGTTCGCGGAAGGGTGTGACAAGGTCTTTGGCACACCCCAAAGCTTCACTCGTCTCCGCAACCGACTGGCCGGCCGGGACCATCCGGACTGGTTCGTCCCGTACCTGAACATGGAGCGAACGGCAACGGCCATCCTCGACTACTCGCCCACCCTCATCATGGGGATACTGCAAACCGAGAGCTACGCAGAAGCTGCCTTCCGGGCCTGGCGCCCACGGGAGAGCTCCGAACAGATCCGCGAGCACGTAGCCACTCGTCTCCAGCGCCGGGAAGTCCTGGAGCGGGAAGCCCCGCCCCTGCTGTGGGTGATCCTTCACGAGGCAGTGCTACGTACCCAGATCGGCGGCCCGGACACGATGCGGGAGCAGTTGCAGCACCTCCTGAATACCGCCGATTCGCCCGATATCGCCATCCAGGTGCTCGATTTCGCCGCGGGGGCTCCGGCCGCGCATCTGCCGTTCAATCTGCTTGAACTGGATGAGGGTGGTGAGATCTTGTACGCGGAGTCATACACTCACGGCACAGTCATCGACTCCGCGTCAGCAGTGGCCGAAGCACGCGCCACGTATGAGCGGTTGCGTGCCGCCGCGTTGTCGTCGGAGCGGTCGCTCGCCCTGATCAGCAGCATCATGGAGGCTTACTCATGAGCACGACCTTCGACCTTTCCCAGGTGGTCTGGGAGAAGTCCAGCTACAGCGGCGGCAACGGAGGCCAGTGCGTCGAGTGGGCGCCGACCGCCGTCTCTTCGACCGGCACCGTCCCCGTCCGCGACAGCAAGGCCCCGCACGGCCCGGTGCTCACGGTCGCCGCGCCCGCCTGGTCCGTCTTTGTGTCCGGTATCAAGGCGGGCGAGCTGTCCTACGCGTAGTGTCGCGGTGTCCCCTCCGGCTTCCTGGCGGAGGGGACACCGGATGTTCCAGGTCCCGCCAAGCCCTCGCGGCGCCGCCGTTAATTGGTCAGCGGCTCGTACTTGGCGATGATCTCCTGAACTTGGCTGATCGCCTGCTGAAGATCCTTCTGCCGTTTGCCGCTGTAGTTGTAGTGCTTGCGGAAGTCGGTGTCCACGCTCTTCCAGTAGTCGGTGTACGCGCTCTGGGCGTCACCGGACGGGCAGTTCCAGCCGTGCTTCTTGCTCTCGCAGTACGCGTACCAGACCAGGTTCTCGTACTGGACCTCCGGCATGGAGAGGATCTGCCGCTGCGGGAACTCGCCGGCGTGCGAGTCCTGGAAGAAGATGATGTGCTGATCCCCGCACATCGCCCCCGCGCAGTGCGTGAAGGTCGTCTCCCCGATCGCGACATCTGAATCGTCCATCCGGCTGGAGCAGCGGCTCGCCACGGTGCCGATCTTGTCCTGGAGGTGTGCCAGGTAGTGCTTGGCCGCGTTCACCAGGTAGACGGTCTTGGGGGACTTGAAGGTCGTCGCATCGTTCGACAGCAGGATGCTGACCTGTAGGTAGAGGAGATGGACGGAGACCCCCACGAGGTAGACGGGGAGCGCCATGATCTGGAACTCCGGGTCGGCGGGGTACTCGCCGTTCTCCAGGTCGCTGATCGTCTGCAGCAGGGGGCTGCTGGGGCCGAGGGCGTCCTCGACGCTCTTCTTGATGGCTTTGAGGGTGTCGTCGTACGCCTGCCCCTGCTTGTAGTCGTAGTCGTTGTCGATGGCTGCCTGGGCCTGCAGGCCGATCCACGTGGTGTAGGCCAACAGGTGTGTCATGTCCTGGAGGATGTGGTCCTCCGCCAGGTCCTGCTTGAGGATCTGGTCGATCTCCTTGGGGAGGTTGACCTGCTGCTCGCCGAAGGCGACATGGAGGATGGTGTTGAGGACAAGGGATACGGCGCCCACCACCGCGCCCTGGGGACCGCAGGCGAACGAGATCATGCCGAACGTGTTGAGGCACTGCTCGACGATGTCCAGGGCGCTCTCATCGGCGGCCGGTGCCGCCGGTGCCACCGAAGGCGCGGCCGACCGCCGGGACGCTGTGGCAAGGCACTGGTACTCGCCGGTCTGAGGGTCGACGGAGGTGCCCTGCACCACGACGGCCAGCTCTCCCCAGTTGGTCGACCGGTGGTAGACCAAGGTGTATTTCGGATTGCCTTTCCAGGAGTCCGACAGCGCCGTGATCCGGTGCTGGACGAGCCGTTCACCGGAGAGCAGGGGATAACCCTTCCGCCATTCGGGAAGGGCCTTCGCCACTGCCTCCTCTACCTCCCGGCGTTCGTGCTCGTCGAGGCCGTCCATCCACTCGTCGACAGCAGCCTGGCTGTACAGCGGCAGCGGGCCGGTACGGCGCTTGAGTGCGCTGCTGAAGTTCTCGGCCTTGTGGTGGTACAGCAGCCTTCCGCCGCGTCGGACCTGGCCCAGGTACCGGCTGGCGTACAACCGTGCGTTCTTGGTGGCCGGCTGGTCGGGGAAGTACAGCCGTGGCCCGGTCATCGCGGGACGCGCGGCGATGATCTGGTGGAGTGCGAGTTCGGCCACGTCGGCTGCTACCTGCCGGGGCATGGCGTTCCCGTCGTACCGATAGTCCCGCAGGAACTCGTACAACGCCCGTGACTTGGGCTTGCCCTGCTGCGGTGGGAAGTCGTTGTACGCCTTGACGCAGCTCGTCACGGCGGCGGCCTTGTCGTCGCCGCTGGCCCAGACGAACGGGCTCGGCAGGTTGGCCGAGAAGAGTTTGATGGTGCTCAGCATGAGGATCTGCCCCTGGAGCGAGGGATTGCGCTGGTCGACCTGGTCGGCCACACGCGACCACACCTGTTCCTCCTTCAGCGCCCACCATCGTTCGATCTGTGCTTTCACCTTCTTCTTCTGGTCCTCGGTCAGCTGGGACCCTCGCGGTGCGGCAGCATCTGCCGGATCGGCTGTCTGCCCTTTCTTCAGCTCCTTGACGAAATTGATCACGGCCATGGTGACGCCGAGCGTCCCCCCGATCGTGCCGAATACGGCGAGCGCGAACTGCCAGCCCTTCACCCGGCACCACAGTCGTCCCTTGCGCTTCTGGAGGCCCAGATCGTCCATGCGCTGGCGTACCGCCTCTTCCACCATCTGCTGGAGGTCCGGGCTCGGGCCGCCCTCGATGGTCTCCGTGGACGCGTCCAGTGTCTGGCGGGTGGAGTCCATGGAGTCCAGCTCGATGGTGTCGTCGGCCTTCTCGGTGACGTCGGTCAGCAGGTCCTGAAGGGCCTCCCGCATTTCCGAGATCTCCGATTCGTTTGCCGAGTAGAAGGACTCGATGGTGGACTCCGTGTCCTCCTCGCTCTCGTTCTCCATCTGCTCGTTGGTCGTCTCCGACTCCTGCTCGTCGATGTCGGTCTGGGGCTCGACGTCGGGCATGGCTTCCTCGCGTTTCCGTCAGTGATGTGAGAGGGAAGGAGCTGCCCGCACCGGTCCCGGCCGTCACCCCGCGTGTGCGGCCGTCGGCGGACCTCTTCGGCAGGGGCACGGGATGATGATCGTGTGCGGGGCCGCCGGACAGGTCCGAGTACGGTGCCTCCCGCAGGACCGGGACAGCGCGCCCATGCCATACCGGCCGCACGCGGAAGATCAACCAGCCACGGCGCGGCTTCACCCGCCCGAAGGACACCGCGGGACGGGATGGTCGATGGCCCGGAGGCGACGGCCGCGCGCGGGCCATGGGAGCGGCGGGACGGACCGGGCCGACTCCGCCACTCCCGCGTTTCCCCTGGGGCGCCGACTCGCCAGTGGTGAGATCGGGTGGGAGGAGGACCCGGAGGGCGTGCGCTTCCCCTGCGGGGTGGAGGCCCCTCACCTGGAGGACGCCGTCTCCTGGGCCGTGGCGCAGTTCGCGGACCTGGACGTGAGGATCGCGCGGATCGAGCTGCGGCCGTTCGACTGAGCGGTCTCATCGGCGGTCACGGCCCGTCCGACCCATCCGGCCCGTCCCCTCCGCCCGTTCGGCCGAGGACGTCGCGGATCCGGCGCAAGGGTCCCGCGCCCGCGTGGTACGAGCCCCTATCCTGCCGCTATGACCCACGTCACATCGTCTCCGGCCGTGCTGCCCACGCCGGAAGAGGTCGGCGCCAACTACGACGAGTTCGGTCCGCTGTTCACCCTGGTCCTCGGCCGTTCCGCCCTGCATGTCGGGCAGTGGAGCGTGCCCGGGGCGCCGGGGGCCGTCCACAGTCTGCCGGAGTTGGCGGACCAGGCCATGGACCGCCAGACCGATTGGTACACCCAGCTCCTCGCGCCGGACGGGGACACCCGCATCCTCGACATCGGTTGCGGCACCGGGGGGCCGGCCGTACGTATCGCCCAACGCACCGGGGCGCGTGTCACCGGCATCACCATCAGCCGTACGCAGGCCGCCGAGTGCGCTGCCCGGGCGCGCGAGGCCGATCTCACCGACCGGGTCACGTTCGACCACGGTGACGCGATGAACCTGCCGTACCCGGACGGAAGTTTCGGGGCGGCGCTGGCCGTGGACTCGCTGTGCCATATGCACGACCGGCCCCGGGCGCTGGCCGAGGCCCACCGCGTCCTGCGACCGGGTGGCCGGCTGCTGCTGACGGAGTTCACCCTGCGGGGCAGGCCCAGTCGTGAGCAGCTGGAGGCGCACTACCGGATGTGGGTCAGCGCGCCGCTGGTGACGGTGCCCGGGGTGCTGGAGATGGCCGAGGGAGCGGGGTGGGAGATGGCGCAGGTCATCGACGACAACGCCAACATGGCCATGACCGGTGAGGTGATGGCCCTCCTCTACCGCGAACGGCACGACGAGGTGCTGGCCCACTTCGGTGCCGAGGCGACGGCGCGGCTGGACGCGTCGATGCCGCTGCTGCGCAGCTTCAACCGCGATCACCTCGGGCACACGGTGTTCGTCCTCCGCAGGCCCTGACCGCGCGGCGGGCCCGGGGGCGGCGCACCGCGACCGCCCCCGGGCCCGTTTCAGTCCGAGGCCCCCTGCTTGACGGTGATGCCTCCGTTGCTGGTGGTCAGGTCGAGCTGGTGGCTGCCGGAGGAGTCGTTGGGGATGCCGATGTTCCGATCTCCGTTGTCGGTACGGGCCGACACCCGGTAGCTCCCCTTCGGGACCTCCAGCGTCACCGAACCGTTCGACGTGGTCACCCGTACGTCCTGCGGGGTGCTCGGTGACAGGGTGACGCGTCCGTTGGAGGTCTCCACCTTGGTCCGCGTGCCGGACAGCCGTTTTCCGGTGATCTCTCCGTTCGTGGTCCGCGCGTCGATGGTGCCCCGCACGTCGTCGAGGCCGATCTTCCCGTTGCTGGTGGTGACGTCGACGTTGCCGACCTGGGACAGGTCGATCTCCCCGTTCGAGGTCCGGCCGTTCACCGGGAGTCCCGCGGGGAGCTCGATCGTGTAGTCCACCGCGCAGTGGTCGCCGCAGCCGCCGAGTACCAGGACACCGTCCTCGACCCGGTAACTCGTCCCCTCCGGCCGGTCGCCCCGGTAGGAGACCGAACGGTGCACCGTGACCGGTCCGTTCCCCTTGCCGCCGCGCACCGTGGCCGCGCCGTCCTCCATCTCCAGCCGCACCGAGGTGATCTTCTTCGTCTCCCGGGTGTCGTCCGTGAAGGTCTTCGGGACCAGCCCGCCGCAGGCCGTCAGCCCGCACAGCGCGACCCCGGCCGCCACCACACCCCCGACGACCCGGACACTCCCGCGCACCGACATCCTCGTTCCCCCGCTCCCCCGGTCCCCCGGACGTTCCGGCCACACACCGCGCATGGCTCCGGCCCGACCCTACGGGGGCCGCCGGGAGCCCGGCCATGGGGAAAACCCCCGCATCGGAGGGGGCGGCAGGACCACTGCCCCCTGCCCGCCCGGGGGAGCCGCCCCCTGGCCGCCGGCCGGTACGGGACCGCTCCCGAGCACCGCCCGCCACGGGAGCGGCCCCCCGCCTCAGCGCCCCCGCCTCACCGGACCTCCGTCACCGTCCGCCGGTACGTGGACCTCCGGTCGTCGATCTCCTGCCACCGGTCGCCGTAAACGGTCTCGACGATGCCCGGCTCACGCAGGAACGCGTGCGGGAAGCCGAGCGCGACGGCGCTGGCGTCGTCGAGCCGGGCCAGGGCGTCCGCGTCCAGGGTGACGTCCACGGCGGCGAGGTTGTCGGTGAGCTGTGACTCCTTGGTGGCGCCGATGATCGGGATGATGTTGCCGGGACGGGAACGCAGCCACGCCAGGGACACTTGCGCGGGGCTCCAGCCGCCCTGTTCGGCGATCTCCAGGACGGCGGGGAGGACGGCGTCCTCGTTGTGGTCCCAGTCGTGCTGGTCGCCCGTCAGCCGGCCCGTCTCACCGCGCCGGTACTTCCCGGTGAGCTTGCCGGCCGCGAGCGGCGCCCACGCCAGGACGGCCAGCTCGAAGGCGCGTGCCTGCGGGAGGAGTTCGCGTTCGGGGGTGCGCTCCAGCAGGTTGTACCGCAGCTGCGAGCCGGCGAAGGCGGTCCAGCCGCGCAGCTCGGCGAGGGTGTTCGCCTGGGCGATCTCCCAGGCCGGCCAGTCGGACACGCCGACGTGGAGCACCTTGCCGTCGCGTACCACATCGTCCAGTGCGCGCATCACCTCCTCGACGGGCGTGAAGTTGTCGCGGGCGTGCACCCACAGCACGTCGACGTGGTCGGTGCGCAGCCGCCGCAGGCTTTCCTCCACGGAACGGAGCAGGTTCTTGCGGTGGTTCCCGCCCGAGTTCGGATCACCCGGACGGGTGGCGCAGGTGTACTTGGTGGCGAGGACGAACGCGTCGCGGCGCCCCTGGAGCAGTTCCCCGAGGACCGTTTCGGACGCCCCGCGGCCGTAGTTGTTGGCGGTGTCGACGAAGTTGCCGCCGGCCTCCGCGTACAGGTCGAGGAGTCGGCCGCTGGTCTCCTTGTCGGCGCACCGTTCCCCTCCGTCACCGAAGGTCATGGCCCCCAGGCTCAGCTCGCTCACCCGCAGGCCGGTCCTGCCGAACAGCGTGTACCGCACGGTGGTTCCCTCCGCTCGTCGTCCCATCCGCACCGGATGTGCGGCCGACGGTAGATGCTGGAGCGCACTTCACCGCAAGAGTGCGGGGGCGCGTCGCACCCGGATAAAAGGGGCGCGTGGCCCCTCCGGCACTCCTCGTGCCCGCCGCGAGACCTCCCGAACGAGACGCCCTCAGCCCGCCTGGGGAAAACTGAACGCGTAACCCGACGCGGTGAACCAGGGCAGCAGCCGCTCCAGGGCCTCCATCGACTGGGAACGGTTGCCCCCGCCGTCGTGCAGAAGGACGGTCGGGCCCTTGGTGATCTGCTGCTTCACGGCGCGGACGATCCGGTCGGTGCCCGGCCGCTCGTAGTCGCTCGGGTCGACGTTCCAGCCGAGGTTGCGCATGCCGTGGGCGGCCGCGATCTGCCGGCTCTCGGGGGTGAAGGCGCCGCCGGGTGCGCGGTAGTACCGGACGCGGGTGCCGCCGGACGCCTTGTCGATCATCCGCTTGGCGTCCACGATCTCCTTCTCCTGGTACGCGACCGGTTTCCCGTCCATCGCGGTGTCATGGCTGACCGTGTGGTCGCACAGCCGGTGGCCCTCGGCGACGATCCGCCGGACCAGATCGGGGTGGGCCGCCGCGTTCGGGCCGGTCAGGCAGAACACGGCCTTCGCGCCGTGCCGCCGGAGGAGGGCCAGGGCCTTCGGCGTCCAGCGGGGGTCGGGGCCGTCGTCGAGGGTGAGGTTCACCGTCTTCCCGGAGTCCTCGGACTCCCGGACGATCGCGGTGTCCACCACGGGCCGCGGCAGGGACACGCTGGTTCCGGCGGCGTCCGTCCCGCTCGGGGAGGGTTTCACGAGGAGGGCGAGGGCCACGGTCCCCGCGAGGGCCAGTCCGCCCGCGATCAACAACTCCTGGCGGAGGGAGCCGGTCCGGCGGTCCTGCTGTGCGTCACTCATGTCCCCGACGGAACCGCGCGGAGACGAGGGAACGGCGGGTTGTCATCGTTTCCTCACGAAAAGCGGAACGGCTCGTCGTACGGTTCGGGCACCCTGTTCGAAGAACACGGAGAGCCCACCGGAGAAGCGATCCCTCCATGCCACGAGTCCTGCTGATCGAAGACGACCTCGCCGTACAGAAGGGCGTCACCCTCGCGCTCAGGCGCCGGGGCCACGAGGTGGAGGTCGCGGGCAGCGGTGAGACGGGCCTGCTCGCGCTGGAACGCCACCGCCCCGATCTGGTGCTGCTCGATCTGATGCTGCCGGGGATGAGCGGCCTGGAGGTGTGCCGCCGCATCCGGGAGAGCAAGCAGGTCCCGATCATCATCCTCTCCGCCCGGGGCGACACCATCGACGTGGTCGTCGGACTGGAGGCCGGCGCCGACGACTACATCGTCAAACCGGCCGTCGGGGAACTCCTCGAAGCCCGCATCAAGGCGGTCCTGCGCCGCGTCGCCCCCGCCCCGGACGGCGAGCGGGTACGGGACGGTGCGGAGCGGCACGGCACCCTCACCGTCGACCGCACGGCCCTCATCGTCACCAGGAACGGCACCGAACTCGCCCTCGCCCCCTCCGAGCTGAAGCTCCTCCTGTTCCTCTCCGCCACACCGGGGCGGGTCTACACCCGCCAGCAGCTCCTGGAGCAGGTGTGGGAGCACTCCTTCTACGGGGACGCCCGCCTGGTCGACGCCTGTGTGATGCGTCTGCGCGGCAAGATCGAGGACGATCCGCGCGCCCCGGTGTACGTACAGACCGTCCGC
Source organism: Candidatus Streptomyces philanthi (assembly GCF_059553635.1). NCBI lineage: Bacteria > Bacillati > Actinomycetota > Actinomycetes > Kitasatosporales > Streptomycetaceae > Streptomyces > Candidatus Streptomyces philanthi. The sequence goes on along the minus strand of NZ_JCANQV010000028.1, from coordinate 21,876 downwards.
GGTTTCGGCTACCGCTTCGGGCCCCTCGGATGACCGTCCGGCTCCGCTTCCCGCGCGGTCTGAGAACGCGCCTGGTGATCGCGTTCCTGCTCGCCGTGGCCTTCGGTTCGCTGCTCACCGCGGGACTCACCTTCCAACGGGCCCGCTCCGCGATCCTCGACCGCACCCAGCACAACGCCGTCGCCGACCTGCGCGCCCAGCTCGACTCCCTCGCCCCCGGCCTGTCCTTCCCGCCCAGCGCCAACGCCCTGCGCGATCTCGCCCTCCAGCTCGACCGTGCGGGCGGCGCCCGCGCCTGGCACTCCGCCGCCTCCTACCAGGACGGCCCGCTCGTCTCCGCCTCTCCCGGCCACCCGCCCGTCCCGCCGGAACTCCGCCGGACGGTACGGGACCACCACGAGGCCGCCTACCAGCGCGTCGAGCACGAGGGCCGGCCCTGGTTGGCCCTCGCCGTGCCCGTCGCGTACGACACGGAGACCGCCGGGCACTCGGGTACCACCGGCTCCTCCGCCCCCTACAGCCCCTCCGGCCTGACGGTTTACGCCTCCCTCCCGCTCGACGACGTCCAGGCCGACATCGCGACCCTGCTCACCGCCGCCCAGGCGGGAGCCGTCCCCGCGCTCGCGCTGGCGCTCGTCCCGGCCCTGTTCGCCGCCCGCCGCGTCCTGCGGCCCGTACGCCGGCTCCACGACGGGGCGGAGAAGATCGCCGCCGGTGAGCTCGGCACCCGGCTCGAAGCGGAGGGTCACGACGAACTCGCCGACCTCACCCGCACGTTCAACACCATGGCGGAGACCCTGCAACGCGACGACGCCGAGCTGCGCCGGATGGAGGCGGGCGCCCGCCGCTTCGCCGCCGATGTCGCCCATGAACTGCGGACGCCGCTCGCGGCGATGGCGGCCGTCACCGAGGTGCTCGACGAGGACGCCGACGCGGGGACCATGCCGCCCGACACCGCCGACTCCGTGCGCCTGATCAGCGACGAGACCCGCACCCTCGCCCGGATGGTCGAGGACCTCATGGAGGTGTCCCGCTTCGACGCGAAGTCCGCACCGCTGCGGCCCGAATCTGTCGACCTGCGGACGCTTGTCGGCAAGTCGCTTCAGTTACGGGGCTGGAACGACGACGCACGCGTCACCGCCGACCTCGCCGGGCCCGTCCCCGTCCATGCCGACCCCCGCCGCGTCGATGTCGTCCTCGCCAACCTCGTCGGCAACGCCCTGCGCCACGGCCGCCCGCCCGTCACCGTCCGCGCGCGGGCCGCACACGGCCGGGCGGTCCTCACCGTGACCGACCACGGCCCCGGCATCCCCGACCACGCCCTGCCCCATGTCTTCGACCGCTTCTACAAGGCCGACACGGCCCGCACCCGCTCCGAGGGCAGCGGCCTCGGCCTCGCCCTCGCCCGGGAGAACGCGCTGCTGCACGAGGGCACCCTGACCGCCGCCAACGCCCCCGGCGCGGGAGCCGTCTTCACCCTCACCCTCCCCCTCGCCGACCCCGTCCCGCCGGAACCGCGATGACCCCCCGACTCCCCGCCCGCGCCGCCGGAGCACTCCTCCTCGCCGCCCTCACCGTCCTGACCACGGCAGGTTGCGGCATCACCCCCGGGGGGCCCACCCTCGCCGGGGCCCCCGCCTCGGGCATCCCGCGTCCCGGTACGAAGGCCCGCACCGTCCAGCTCTACTTCGTCGGCCCGTACGGCGTCCGCGCGGTCACCCGCCCCACGGACCGCCCCCTCGGCCCCCAGCAGTCCCTCGACCTCCTCCTGGAGGGCCCCACCGCCGCCGAACGCGAACGCGGCCTGACCAGCCAGGTCCCGCCCATGGCGGGCCGGCTCACCGCCACCGCCGCCGACGGAGCCGTCGATCTCTTCGTCCCCCGCAGCGTCAGCAACGGCGATCTCGACGTCACCGCCGTCGCCCAACTCACCTGCACCGCCGCCCACGCGTACGTCCCCGGCAACCGCCCCACCTCCCGGATCGACATCCGCATCCACGAGAACCTCACCCCCTCCCGCAACCCCTGGACCGTCCGCTGCGGCGCGAACGGCACGCTCACTCCGGTGAGGGATCAAGACACGTAGGACCCTGTAACCAACCGCCGGCGGACCGGGCCATCCGGTGCGCGGCGTTCCGCGCGACTTCCCGCTACGGTCTCCGGATGACCGAACCCGACACCGTGCACGCCACCCGTGTGGCCTACGACGCCATCGCCCCCACCTATGCGCAGATGTTCCACGACCCCTTGGGCGACCGTCCTTTGGAGCGCGCTCTCCTGAGCGCCTTCGCGGAGTTGGTGCGGTCGAACGGCGGCGGCCGGGTCGCGGACCTCGGCTGCGGACCGGGCCCGCTCACCGCCCACCTCCACGGGCTGGGCCTGGACGCCTTCGGCGTCGACGCCTCGCCCGTGATGATCGAGCTGGCGCGCGAGGCTCACCCCGGGCTGCGGTTCGAGGTCGGCTCGATGACCGCGCTGGACATCGAGGACGGCGCGCTCGGCGCCGTCCTCTCACGGTGGTCCGTCATCCACACCCCGCCGCGGGAACTGCCCGCCATCCTGGCCGAGATCGCCCGGGTCCTGGCCCCCGGCGGGCACCTGCTGATCGAATTCCCCGCCACCGACGGCCCGCACCACGAGACGCAGTCCTACGACCACACGGTGGCGACGGCCTACCGCTGGTCCCCCGACCACTTCGCCGCACTCCTGCGCGCGCACGGATTGGCGGAGTCGGCCCGCCTGGTGATCGAACCGAAGCCCACCGACAAGCGGCAGTTCCGGGAGGTCCAACTCCTCGCGCAGAAGGCGTAGGTCGAAGAGTTCGCGCGGTGGAGTGGGCGGAGCGGCCCCTCCCGCACTCCACCGCGCGGCGCTGCCCGGTGGGCCGTCCCCCGCGAACCCCGAAGGCCGGCCCCGCGAGAGCCGTACGCACCTCGTGCGAGGGCGGCCCGGCCGGGCGCGCCGGAGCGTGCGGCGCGGGTAACGGCCCTCTCCCCGTCTCACCCCCGCGGCTCACGCCACATCGACCACAGCGTCGGTCCGCCGCCCGGCAGGTGGATCTCCTGGCGGACGGTGAAGCCGAAGTGGCCGTAGACGGGGAGATTGGATTCCTTGGAGGACTCCAGGTAGAGGGGGAGACCGGCGGCATCGGCCTGGGCGAGGCCGGAGCGGAGGAGGGCGCCACCCTGGCCCTGGCCCTGGGCGGCGGGGTCGGCGCCGATGACGGCCAGGGACCAGTGCGGCTCCTGGGGCTGGTGGGCGGCGGCGGTCCGGACGGCGTCCTGGAAGAGGCCGGCGCGGTCGCCGAGTATGCCCAGCAGTTCCTGGATGGTGTCCTCGTCGGGGACGGCCTTGGCCTGCGCCTCGGCCGGGACCCAGAACGCGGCCGCGGAAGCGGTGCGTTCGCACACGGCGTTGTGGACGTACTGCCGGGTGAAAAGCGTGGTGAAGTAGCGGCCCAGCGACTCCTGGCGCGAGGCGTCGTGGGGGAAGAACCAGCGCATCATCGGGTCGTCGTCGAAGGCCCGCGCCAGCGAGCGGCTGACCGCCGCGGCGTCGTCGAGCACGGCCGTTTTCGGCTTGTTCGTAGTCGGCATACGGCTCATTCTGCGCATGATGATCTTGGGCGGGCGGGGCGGGGTCCCGGTCCGCGGACCGGGCGCCGGGCCGGACGTGCCCCTGTCACGTGGCCGGACGCACGGGACGCACAGCGCACAAGGGCGTCTTTTCGGCCAGGGGTCACATCTGGTCCGGCACGCCCCGCACGCCCTCGAACGGTGATCCGGAATGCCGTTGCGGCGCGACGAACGGCCCGTGTTTCGGGAATCGGGGACCGGGTAGACGAGCGCGGTCCGGAGCCGCCGTGAGGAAATGCCGAATCGCCGTCCTGGCCAGTGGGAACGGCACGCGGGAAGAATTCCTCCCGGTATGACGGCAAGAGCATCCGGCCTGGCAGGAACCGCTCTTGTTGATGCTGCGGAGAACCACCAGGGTGGAACGCATTCCGCGGGTGGAGAGGGTCGCGTGCGACATTCGGCCGCCGCCCGCCTCGGAAATGCATTCGGGGGAAAGGGGAAGAAGTGTCTCCACGTTTCAGCAAGCCGGTGGTCGCCGTGATCGCGACCGCCCTCCTCGGCCTGTCGGCCGGTTCCGCCACCGCGGTCTCCGGCCCCGCACCCGTCGCTGACCAGGGCCAACCGATCGCGGTCAAGACGAAGTGCCCGAGCGGATGGGTGTGCGTCTGGCCGAAGCCGCATTACGGCGGGCACGGCCTGGGGTGGAAGATGGGGCATCCGAACTACGGTGGCGACACCGGCCGCGCGATCTGGTCCGTGTCGAATCAGAGTAAATACAAGGTGCGGTTCTACAGCAAGATGAGCCGCAAGGGTAAGTACTTCGACCTGACGCCACGTCACGGTTCGGCGAAGACGCCGTGGGCGGTGCGTTCGGTCCACAAGAAGTAGCCGCGCGGCGAGGGCCCGGCACTTCCCGGATTCCGGGGGTGCCGGGCCCTCGCCGGTGAATGCGGCCCAAATCCCGCCCTCAGCTCCCCGTGGCCGTCTTCCACGCCTCGATGTACGAGCCGAGGTTCTTGCCGATGTCCGCCCAGTCCGGCCGGAAGATCTCGACGCCCTTCATGAGGGTGGTGAGGGACTTGGCGTTGAGGTCGGTGGGGTGGACGTCGGCGCGGGCGGGGAAGCCACCGCCGACGGCGGACGCCTTCTTCTGGACGGCCTCGCTCAGCAGGAAGTCGAGGAACTTCTTGGCGTGAGCGCTGTGCGGGGCGTTCTTGACCAGCCCGGCCGCGTACGGCAGCGCGAAGGTGGACGGCTTGCCGGACCCGTTGGCGGCGGGGAAGAAGATGCCCTGGTGGGGCATGCTGCTGAGGTTGGCGTAGTTCATCTGGACGTCGCCGTTGGCGACGAGCAGTTCGCCCTTGTCGGTCTTGGGCGCGAGCTGGCCGGTGGAGGAAGACGGGCCGACGTTGTTGGTCTGGAGCTGCTTCAGGAACGCCATGGCGGGTTCCTTGCCCCCGAAGTCGTGCAGGGCCTTGACGAGGACGGCGGTGCCGTCGCCCGCGACGCCCGGGGTGGAGTACTGGAGCTTGCCCTTGAACTTGGCGTCGAGCAGGTCCTCCCAGGTCCTGGGCGGCTTCGGGAGGTGCTGGGTGTTGTAGATGAAGCAGAAGTAGTTGTTGACCACGGAGGTCCACTTGCCGCCCGCGTCCTTGTCGCCGGCGGGCACCTTGTCGGAGTCCTTGGGGCGGTAGGTGTCCAGGAGGCCCTTGGTGTCGGCCTGCTGGATGAACGGGGGCAGCGTGACGACGACATCGGCCTGGGTGTGGGACCGTTCGCGGGCCAGCCGCTGGACCATCTCGCCCGAGCCGCCCTCCACATAGTTGACCTTGATGCCGGTCTGCTCGCGGAAGTCGGCGAAGACCTTGTCGTAGAACCCGTCGCCCTTGTCGGACTTCAGTCCGTCGGCGCTGTAGACGGTGATCTCCTTGGCGGCGGGGTCGGCGCCGGACGCGCCACCGCAGGCGGAGAGGGCGACGGCGAGGAGGAGGGTGCCGCAGCCGGCGGCGAGCGGTGTGGGACGGAGGCTGCGCATGACGTGTCGACTCTCCAGGGAAGGTCCGGGAAACCGGGTTCAGCGGTAGGCGGCTTTGGTGCGGATGCGGGAGACGCCGAGGAGCACGAGCAGCGTCGTCACCATCAGCGCGACGGCGAGCGCGGCACCGGGGAACAGCGCCCCCCGGTCCGTCGCGCCGAAGATCTTGACGGGCAGCGGGAGCCAGTTGGGCGGGTAGAGCATCATCGTGGCGCTCAACTCGCCCATGGACAGGGCGAAGCACAGTCCGGCGGCGGCGGTCAGCGACGGCAGCAGCAGCGGCAGTTTCACCCGCCACAGCACATACAGCGGGCTCGCCCCCAGGCTCGCCGCGCTCTGCTCGTACGCCGGGTCGAGGCGGGTGAGGGCGGCGCCGACGGACTGGTAGGCGAAGGCGGTGACCAGCACCCCGTGCGCGATGATCACGATCTGCGGGGTGCCGTTGAGCAGCAGCGGCGGCTGCGAGAACGCCACCAGCAGCGCGAGGCCCACGGCCACCGACGGCACGGCGACCGGCAGCAGGAACAGCGCGTCGACGACGCGGCGCCCCCGCCGCCGCAGCCGTTCGGCGGCGAGCGCGGCCCAGGTGCCGGCGGCCAGCGCGCCCACGCTGGCGGCGAGCGCGGTGAGCACGCTGGTGGTGAGGGCGCTCAGCGCGTCGCCCTGCGCGATGTCCTGGTAGTTCTTCAGCGTCGCGCCGGACGGGAGCACCCCGCTCCAGCCACTGGCGAACGACGCGGCGACGATCACCAGGAACGGCAGCGCGAACACCGGCAGGAACACGGCGAAGAACAGGACCCAGATCACCCAGCGGGCACGGCGGCTATGCACGAGCACGGCGGGCACCTCCTCGCGGCCCGGTCCGCGCGACCACGACGCGGTAGAGGCCGTAGAGCGCGACGGACAGGGCGATGTTGACGACGGCGACGACGCACGCGCCGGTGTAGTCGCCGTCGAGGATGGCCTTGCTGTAGACGAGCGTCGGCAGGGTGGTGACGCCCTTCGCCCCGGTGAACAGCACGATGCCGAACTCGTTGAGGCACATCACCAGGACGAGGCTGCCGCCCGCCGCCAGCGACGGCAGCGCCTCGGGCCAGATCACCTGCCGCACGATCCGCGCGGGCCGGGCGCCCAGCGACGCGGCCGCCTCCACCTGCGCGGTCTCCACCTGCGAGAACGCGGCGAGCAGCGGCCGCATCACGAACGGCGTGAAGTAGGTGATCTCCGCGAGCAGTACCCCGTAGGGCGTGTGCAGGAAGTCGAACGGCCCGGTGGCGGCGCCGGTCACCTCCGTCCACAACCCGTTGGCCATGCCGACCGTCCCGTAGACGAACAGCAGCGCCAGCGTGATCAGGAATGAGGGGAAGGCGAGGAACACATCGATGAACCGGCTGAGCGCCTTCCCCCCGGGGAACGGCACGAACGCGATGACCAGCGCCAGCGCGAACCCCAGCAGCAGCGCCCCGGCCGTCGCGCCCACCGCGATGTAGACGGTGTTCCACAGCGCCCTGCGGAACGCCTCCTGCCCGAAGACGTCCCCGTAGGCGGCGACGGAGTGCCCGCCGTCCTCCGGTGACACCGACTGCCACACGAGCAGCGCCAGCGGGTACAGGAACACCAGCCCCAGCACGGCGACGGGCGGTACGGCCGCGAGCCACACCGGCAGCGCGCGCCGTGCGCGCCGTCGCGTGGCGCTCCGGGGCACCGTGAGCGCGTCGGCGGTCATACCGCACCGCCCTTCGCGAGGGCCGGTTCCCCGGGCGCCGCCGTCGCGGGCAGCAGCACCGCGTCGTCCGGCGCGAAGTGGAGGGTGACGCGGTCGCCGAGGGCGGGCGTCTCGCGCAGTTCGCGGACGTCGGCGGTGAGCCGGTGCCCGTGCACGTCGACGTAGAGGCGGTGGGTGGAGCCGCGCCACTGGACCTCGGTGAGGGTGCCGGTGAGGGCGTTGGGCCCGGGGCCGAGGCCGACGAGGTGGGGCCGGACGCACAGCGTGGCGCCCGCGCCGGGCACCACCTCGCCCGTGGGCACCGTCAGGGGCGTCCCGCCGAGGTCGACGCCGTCCCCGGTGACCGTGACCGGCAGCAGGTTGGCGTTGCCGACGAAGGACGCGGTGAACTCCGAGCGGGGCCGCCGGTAGAGGTCCTGCGGGGTGCCGCAGTCCTGGAGCCGCGCGCGGTCCATGACGGCTATGCGGTCGGCGAGGGTGAGCGCCTCGATCTGGTCGTGGGTGACGTAGAGCATCGACACGTCCGGCAACTCGCGGTGCAGCCGGGCGAGTTCGGCGAGCATCCCGGAGCGCAGCCGGGCGTCGAGCGCGGACAGCGGCTCGTCGAGCAGCAGCACCCCGGGCCGGATGGCGAGCGCCCGCGCGATGGCGACGCGCTGCTGCTGGCCGCCGGAGAGTTCGCGGGGGTAGCGCTTGGCGTAGCCGGCCATGCCGGTCATCTCCAGCGCCTCGGTGACGCGGCCGGGTATCTCGGCGCGCGGCACCTTGCGCGCCTTGAGGCCGAAGGCGACATTGGCGTCCACCCGCAGGTGCGGGAAGAGGGCGTAGGACTGGACGACCATGCCGATGCCGCGCCGGTGCGGCGGCAGATCGGTGACGTCCCGGCCGCCGAGGAACACCCGTCCGGAGGCGGGCCGCACGAACCCGGCGACGGTCCGCAGCGCGGTCGTCTTGCCGGAGCCGGAGGGGCCGAGGAGGGCCATGACCTCGCCGGGTTCGACGGTCAGGTCGAACGTGTCGAGGACGGTGTGCCCGCCGTAGGCGACGGACACCTCCTCGAACCGGATGCCGCTGCCCGGCGTCGTCACGACCCGCCCTCCCGCTCCGCGAGCAGCGCGGGCAGCCCGGCGACCGACGCCAGGACGTGCGTGGCGCCCGAGGCGCGCAGCGCTTCCTCGTCGTGCGCCCCGGTGAGCACCCCGGCGACGACGGACGCGCCCGCGCGCCGGCCGGAGAGCATGTCGTACGAGGTGTCGCCGACGACGGCGGTTTGCGCGACATCGTCGGCGGCGCCGGTGCGCAGGAACGCGGTGAGCACCATGTCCGGGTAGGGCCGCCCGCGCCCGCCCGCGTCGGCGGGGCACAGGGTGAGGTCGGCGAGGTCCCGCCAGCCGAGCGCGCCGAGGATCGCGTCCTGGGTGACGCGGGCGAACCCGGTGGTCAGCACGACCGTACGGCCCTGGGCGCGCAGTTCCTCGACCGTCTCGCGGGCGCCGGGCACGGGGGCGATCAGCCCGCCGTCGACCAGCTCCCCGTACGCCGTCTCGAACGCGGCGTTGGCGCGCCGCGCCCGCTCCTCGTCGCCGAACAGGTGCCGGAAGACGGAGATCTTGGACTCGCCCATGGTGGCGCGGACGTAGGCGAGCTTCTCGGCGTGGTCGGGCGTGCCGGGCTCCACGCCCAGGGCGCGGGCGGCGGCGTCGAAGGCCCGCTCGACCAGGCCGTCGTCGGCGACGGTCGTCCCGGCCATGTCGAGAACGACGAGCCGGACGGGCTGCTGCGGCAGGAGAGCGTTCACGGGGGTCACCAGTTCATTTCGTTCGCGGTGGTCTCGGCGATCGCCGGCGAGCAGGTCATACCGCGCCCGCCGGGCCCGGTGACCAGCCACACGCCGTCGCGCACCTGCTGCCGGTGGACGACGCGCCCGCTGTCGGTGCACTGCGCGTACACCCCGGCCCAACGGCGGCGGACCGGCGGCAGCGGGCGCCCGAGGATGCCCTCGACGACGCTGGTCAGGTGCGCGTAGGGGTCCTCGACGACATCGAAGCCGAAGGGGGTCTCGTACTCGTGGGTGTCGCCGATGGTCAGGGAGCCGTCGGCGCGCTGGACCATCAGCAGCTGCATCTTGTGCGCGGCCGCGGTCGGCGTCTGCCGCTGCGACGCGGCCAGGGCGTCGAGCGCGTCGCCGCCGAAGGCCGGGTAGTAGCGGAAGCTGTCCGCGTCGGCGATCGAGGTGGTCAGGGTCTCGCCGAGCGGCGCGGTCTGCATCATCTGCAACCGGACGCGCCGTACGGGGAGTTCGGGGGCGAGTTCGCGGACGAGGCCGCCCAGCCAGGCGCCCGTGCACAGCACGACGGCGTCCCCGGTGTGCGTCTCGCCGTGGTCGTCGCGCACTGCCCCCGGGCCGACGACGTCGCGGACCTCGCGCCCGGGGAGGAAGGTGTAGCGGCCGGACGCGAGGAGGGCGGCCCGCAGGGCCCGCTGCGCGGTGCGCGGCTCGACGGCGGCGTCCCGCTCGCACCACAGGGCGCCGAGGAAGTCGCCGCGCAGCGCCGGGTTGACGGTGCGTGCCTCGTCGGCGGTCAGCAGCCGGAAGCCGCGCTCGCGGGCGTCGGGGCGGGCCACCGCGGCCTCGGCGACGGTGAGTTCCGCGTCATTGGTGACGACGGTCAACGAGCCGTTGGCGCGGAAGCCGAGGTCGGGCACGCGCCGCCCGATCTCCTCCCACAGCTCCCGGGCGCGCAGCGCGGTGGCCAGCTCCTCACCGCCCGCCCGGCCGCTGACCCAGACCAGTCCGAAGTTGCGCACGGAGGCGCCCCGGGCGTCGGCCTCCCGCTCGATGTGGACGACCTCGTGGCCGCGCTCGATTGCCTGCCAGGCGTGCATGGACCCCAGCACGCCGGCTCCGACGACTATGACTCGCATGGCCACGACGGTCCCGGCGACGGGTGACCCCCAACGGTCGGGGAGACGACGCGACGGTGAACAGGCCCTCAAACTTGGACTAGACCCGTTATCGTTTTGTGATACGGGTCCGGTTGTCGGTGGGTGTGCTAACGGGATTACGAGGTAAGGGAGTTGGGGCGCTCTTACCCCGGCCCTTCCAGCCGCGTCGTGAACGAGAACCGGTCCCCCCGGTACAGCGACCGCACCCGCTCCAGCGGCACCCCTCGCGTATCGCGCGACACCCGGTGGATCAGCAGCATCGGCAGCGCGGGCGGCGTGCCGATCAGCAGCGCCTCGCGCGGGGTGGCGAGCACGGTTTCCAGGCGTTCGTCGGCGCTGCCGAAGCCGATGCCGAGCCGGTCGTGGAGGTAGCCGTAGAACGACGAGTCCGGCGCGAACTCCTCGTCCAGCCGTGGCACCCGCTCCACCGCGACATACGTACTCTCCAGCCCCACCCGTTCCTCGTCCGCGAGCAGCACCCGCTCCATGTGCCACACCGGCACCCCGGCCGTCAGCCCCAGCTCGTCGGCGAGCGCGGGCGGGCACGGGAAACGGTCCAGGCCGATCAGGGTGCGGCCGGGCCGGCGGCCCTGGCGGCGTACGCCCTCGGTGTAGCTGGCGAGCGACAGCGGCTGCTCCAGCTTCGGCCCCGCCACGACCGTCCCCCGCCCCGACCGCCGCAGCCGCCCCTCCAGCAGCAACTCCCGCAGCGCCTGCCGCACGGTCTCCCGCGACACCGCGAACCGCACCGCCAGCTCCCGCTCCGCCGGCAGCACCCCGCCCTCGCCCAACTCGTCGAGCAGCGCCGCCACCCGCGTCTTCACCGCGTAGTACTTCGGTACGCGCCCGTGCTCGGGAATCCCGGAGCGGACGGGCGCGCCCGGTGCCTGGTCGTTCGGGTAGTCCACGGCGCGATCTTCGCATCACGGGGGAGCGGGACGCGGCGGGGGCCCGTCGGGCGCGCGGCCCGCCGCGGGGCGGGCGACGGCCCGGACGCCGTGATCGCACCGGCCGCGGCAGGCTCACCTCATCCGCGACCGGTGGCGAGGGGACTCAGTTCGCGTCCGCGCGGACCCGGAAACTCACCGCCGGGTACGGGAAGTTCCCCGCGTTCAGGGTGCCGGTCTTGAAGTAGAGGTCGCCGTCCTTGCCGGGGGCGCCGGTGCGGCAGTCCGGGTTGAAGAAGACGTCGACGTTCTTGTTCGACACGGCCTCGTAGGAGAGGGCCGGGGTGGGGAGTTGCTGGCATTCGCCGACCTTGTCGAGGTCGGCGGACTGGGCGGTGCCGGTCTGGGCGGTGCCCGTGTAGAAGGTGACGTGGAGGTCGGCGGCGGTGGCCTGCGGGGCCGCGCCCAGCGTGAGCAGGGCCGCGGCTGCCGCCGACGTGACGAGGGTCGCCAGCTTTCCGCGTCGGGTCCTCATGGGTCTCACCTCGGGTGTCCGTGTCCGATGGGGTGGGTGTTACCCCCGAGGAGACTGTGCTTTCACGTTCAACGAAAGCGGAAGGCTGAAATCAGCCACGCTACGGACCCGTACGGAACCGCTCGCGCGGCCGTGAGGGAACGGAAAACGGGATAGCCGGTCAGCGCAGCACGTCCGCCTTGACGGCGCGGACGAACGCGGACCAGGTGGCCGGGGCGAGGGCGAGCACGGGACCGGACGGGTTCTTGGAGTCGCGGACGGGGACGGTGCCGGTCGCGGCGGCGGTGGGCGCCCACTCGACGCATGCGCCGCCATTTTCGCTGTAGCTGGACTTCAACCAGGTATGAGACGTACGAGTCACAGAGTCCTCCGGGGCGTCGTTGTTCGGGCTTCGGACGTGGAGCTGCTGTGCCGCTGACGACAGGGTAGGGGCGTCGCCCGGGAGCGCCAGAGGGTCGGACGCGTTCCGGCCGTACGGCTCTGTCGGGATACGAAGACGCCCCGCCGCCTCGGGGGACGACGGGGCCGTGGTGCCGTTCCCTCCGCCAGGAAGTCGGAGGGAACGGGCGGTGTTACGCGGACAGTTCGCCGGTCTTGACGCTCGTCACGAAGGAGGCGAACGCGTCGGCGGAGAAGTCCAGGACCGGACCGGACGGGTTCTTGGAGTCACGGACCGGAACCACGCCGCGGGGGGCGACGAGGTTGGCGGCGACCTCGATGCACTGGCCGCCGTTGCCGCTGTACGAGGACTTGAACCAGCTGGGGGAGATGGTCGTCACGTGGTGCCCTTTCGTAACTGGTTAATCATGGCCACGGACGCCGCTTGGGACAGCGCTTCGGCCTGTAGCTGATGGTAGGCCGCCAGTATGGGGAGCACGAAAGCGCTTTCGCGTTCCAGGTGCCCTCGGTGGGAGGACTCCGCATACGAAACGAGCGACCGGTCGGGCAGAGTCAGCAAAGTTACGGGCAGGCTGAACGGCCGACGTGCTCCCATGCGGAACGGGGCGATCTGCAGAACGGTGTTCGGCCGCTCCGCGAACTCCAGCAGACGCACGAACTGGGCGTCCATCATCGATGCGTCGCCCATAGGCCGAAGCACGCAACCCTCATCCAGCACTACGGATACCAGGGGGGACGGCGACCGGTGGAGCGACGACTGCCGAGTAGACACCAATCCCACTCGCTCATTGGCCTGTTCGGGCGTGATGGCTTCTCTGCGTACCGCGTCTTCTTCCAGCGCAGCCGCATACTCCGGCGTCTGGAGCAACCCAGGGATGACGCCGACCTCGTATAGCCGGATCTCTGCGGCCCGTGCCTCAAGATCGACGTACTCCGGAAACCCTTCAAGCAGGGCCGTCTGCTTCACGGCTCGGCTCTGGCGTTCGAGCTTGTCCCCGGTTCCGAACACCCTGTCGCCACTTTTCGCGAAACGGAGAGTTGGAGGTCGTCGACCAGTTTCGACGGCAGAAATATGCGTCCCGGAGCACCCCATGCGCTCCCCCAACTCATCTTGGGTCCAGCCGCGTTCGTCCCGCAGAAGGCGAAGGCGGGCGCCGAAGGCAGCGGTCGGGGATTTCTCGGGGTCCAGATCTTTCCGGTTCATGGCCGACACCAACTCTCCGTTCAATTGCCGCAAGTTGAGGACGGCGCGACTCTAGGCCACGCTGAAGCACCTCGGTAGTCGAAGCGCTACCGAGAGGAGTGGCCGTGCCGGGAAAGATCGTTGCTCCGAATGGGCAGGTCCCGGTGGGTGTCGGCGGTGCGGAGGGACGCATTCCAGCCCCCTCGGAACCGTCAATGCATGTCACTCGAAAGGCCGACATCGTCGGCTCAGGAAAACCCCGTGGCCTTCCCCAGGAAGACGGCCGTGGGGACCCTCCCGGTCCACGTCGGGAGGGTTACCGCCCGGCCGGGTTCCGTGCTCTGGCCGGCCGGGCGGTCCCGCCTGATGACGGAGGTGACCCATGTTGGTAGAGCCGGACGCGGGTGATTGGAAACAGGTGGCCGAGGACGCCGAGGAAGCGCGCGACGAACTCGCCGACGCACTCAAGGACGCGGGCGTCACGCTGCCGTCCCTCGGTACCGACATCGCGGTCTGCGCTTTCCGCACGACCGCGCTCGTGGACCTGGGGCGGTGCAACGTCGACACGGCCCGCCGCCTGGCGGAGGCACTGCGCAAATAACGGCCGCACGGCCACGGAACGGGGGAAACGGGGAATGTCGGCACACCCTACGTGAGGCCCGCAATGGCAGAAGAGAAAACCGGCAAACAAAAAGGCAGCACCGAAGACCTCTCCGACAAGGTGAAGGCCGAGAAAAAGAAGACCGATTACCGCACCGCCACCGGATCGAGAACATGGGGATGACCGAACGCCGCCGCCGCGTCTCGCGCCGACGCCGCCGCTTCTCGTACGACGGCCTCTTCTGGGGCGCCGCCTTCGTCTTCCTCTCCTGGGGCGGCGTGATGACCGTGGCCCTCCTCCTGGCCACCGGCACCCTCCGCTCCTGACCACCACCCCTCGAACCCCCGGCCCCTGCGGCACTCAGCACCGCACGGGCCGGGCCGGCCGTCCCCGCCGGGCACTCCCTACGCCCCCGCAGGAGTGCCGCACACGGGGACGGCCTTCAACCCGCCCCACCCCTTCCCTGCCCCCGGGGCGGGCCGGCCGGAGCGGCCCCCGACAAGGCCGCTCCGGCCACTCCCCTTGTCCGTACTCACGGCCCTTTTCGCTTTTCCGCTCGGGCCGTTGGGCGTAGCCGCATCCTTGAGACCGTCGGCGTCATGGCGTCCGACCTCGCACCCTCCGTCCGGCCCCGCCTCGCCCGCCTCCGGCCCAGCGGGCTCACGTAGGGTCGTACCGACGCATCCGACCCCACCGTCCCGAGGGAGGCGCCCCGTGAAGACCCTGTTCTGGGTGCTGCTCGTGTCCGCCCTGTGCTTCAACCTGGCCGCGCAATTCCTCTGGGACGGGCGGACGCTGGCCGTCCTCAGCGTCACCTCCGGCGGCATCTGCGTGGCCTCGGCCCTGGCCCTGCGGTCCCTGCGCCGGAGGGAAGCGGCGTCCGAGGCAGTGGCCGTTTCCTGACGGGAGCGGCACCGACGGCAGGACGTATTGCGCGGCCTGACGCGGTCTCCCGTGCCTGCTATCACAGGTTGACGAAACTCATAGTTCTTCCGGTGCGCGTCGAACCGCCTTCTGGAACGTCCCCATGCCTTCTCGTCACGTTGCCGGGAAGATGCCAGGCCAGGAAGGCCGGATCGGCCGCTTGAGCAGCGCTCTCTTTCTCCTGATGCAGGGCATCGCGTCCGGTTGTACGGTTGGTCTACGGTGCTTTTCCCTGCGGAAAATTCCAGGGAAATCACCTCCAGTGAATGGGGGTGTGCACGAATTCTCGCGAGAGAAGGAAGGTGCTGAAATGACTCAGACTGCCACCCGGGACGTGACCCAAGCAGATTTCGAAGATCTGCTTGACAAGATGACGGAGCATTACGTCGATCAAGTGAAAAGCGGAAAGCACAGCGAGGACGTGGTTCCGTTCGATCTCCCCGACAACCTGAAAGACCTCACGCCGAATGAAAGCGACATTCCGCAAGAGGCCAAGGTTGTCTTCGACTCGTACAAGGGGAAGACGCAAGACGACCTGAACGAGTCCAAGGACTACGTCGAACCGCTGGCAAAGCAGCGCTACAAGAACCACATGACCGAGGAGGAATTCAATCGACTGATCGACGAGAGAACCGAGTCCGACATCGAAGAATTTGCGAAGAGTGCCCGAGATACTGCGACACGGATCAAAGCAGTGGGCAAGGCGCACCCGGACAAGCGCGCCGCCATGTTGGTGGCGCTCGACGCGGTAAACCTGTTCTTCGGGAAGATCTGGGCATCGGTCAAGACGTTCTTCGTCGACTTGATTCAGAAGCTCGCTGAGCTCTGGGACAAGGTCGTGGGATTTTTCAAGGACGCGTGGAACAAAGTGAAGGAGTGGTGGCCGCCCTGGTGACGAAACATCGTCACTGCGGCCTGCTCGCAGACAGGAAAGGGGCACCCGAACGGGTGCCCCTTTCCTGTCTGCGAGCAGGATTTTCGGGCGAGATCCGTGCGGGGTCGGCCTCACCAGCCGCCGGCTGAGGCGGAGCACGGCATGGCCTAGCGGTTCGCAATCTTCCAGGCCCGGCCCTCGGTGATGCGCCAGGTTGACATCAACTCGCCTACGAATGAAGGGAGTTGCGCTCCCGGCGTGAGGGGGGCAAGGAGAAGCGCAAAATCGCCGTACGCAGCCCCTGACCTCGGCAGGCGTCCATTTGGCCCAACAGAGATGCCGGGTTCGGACGTCAGGGCGACACTCAAGAAGAATCAGCGGTTCGAGGGGGAGTGAACTGCGCACCTTCATGTGAAATTGAAGGACGGTGTTTCACCATGTTTGTCAGCGCATCACGGAAAGATGGGAAGTAATGCTATGCGGCAGACTTCCGTAACGCCGACGGGGAATGATCTCCGGCGAGCATTCACCTCCATTCTTCCTGTCGCCGCCGGTCTCGTGCTTCTCTCTGGTTGTGGGATCCAGGAGTCGGCCAGTGCCTCGAAGGGGGCGGGAATGCCAGTGCCGGTCGAGGTGGTAGGAGAGGATGGGGCAACCATCCGAGAAAAACCTGACGAAGACGCAGTCATCGTCGCGCGGGCCTCCCCCAAGAATCGCCTCAGCGCTGTATGCGAGGTGAAATCCGAGGGTGTGGTCACCTGGTATGGCCTTGTCGATTACGGCAGTCCAGATCCTGTTTACGTATCGGCCGCAGAGGTTAAGTTGCTGGAAACCGCCGAGCCAGACGAATGCCCTAGCTGACCTGAAAGGGGCCGGCCATGAACTCTCGCACTCGTAAAATAGGTAGCTGTGCGACCGTGCTCACGCTGTCGCTTGCCACGCTGGTCTCAGCGGAGCCGCCGGATGCCAAAGCTTTCGGGAGCATCAATGGAGACGGTCAGAGTGCCGAGCACGCAAGAATAACTTTGGCCGCGTTGAAGTGTAATTCTTCGGACTCCAGGCTTGCCGAGAACGACTGCTTCGAGTTTCGCTCCGCAATGCTGCTGGCCGGATACCATTCTCTGCTTCCGTCAGGGACGATCACAAAGGTGACGGAGATATTCAGGTGGCTGGACGCTCAGCTGTTCGGTCACAAGGCGAACGGGTTCGGGGCGGTCGGTATACCTGACTTTGATGACACGTTCAACGCGTCTGCGCACTGCGATAACGCGGACTACCTGGACCCCGAATACAACGACGGGAAGGAGTATCCGCAAAGCAGGGAGGAGGCGCGGCAAAAGTATAAGGACTGCATCCGGTATCACGACTACTGGATGGACTGGGGGGTCAAAAATGCGGGCAATCCCAAGAGTGGTGCCGACGGAGTTTTCAAGGATCCGTGCATCTTCGACAAAGGCACGAACCGCCCGAAGTGCAATGCGATAGAAGGGTTCGGGAGGGCACTTCACCTGGTGCAGGATCTGTACTCCCACAGCAACTCTCGGGACAAGAATCCGGAGAACCCGAGTCTGTCTGATCCTCCTGGCCTCCGGCAGGTTCCCCCGGGCAGGGGTGAGCGCAGGAACGGAGCCGTCACCAGGGTGGAGGATCTGGATCCGAACTACACCACCGAATGCTTTGACGCTCCATTGACCAAACAAAAGTGCAAGGGGCGCATCACGCATGACGACCTGAACAAAGATGAGGGCGTGATCTCCGAGGAAGGTCGGGGTACGGACCCCAGGACCCGAAGAGGAAAGGAAGACGAGAATTTCTCGTACGCGGTCGCAGGCGCGTTCGGTGCGACGCGCGAGTCATGGCGGAGCTTCAAGCAGCTCCTCGTCGACACCTACGGCGTGAACGAGGGCAAAGAGATCGCCTGTGTGATGACCCATGACGAGCCCCTTGAAGCCTGTTGACAGGCAGCGGACATGCGGCGGTGCACGGAGGGGGATTCGGGCTCTTTCTTGAAGCGGCGGCGGCCGCCTGACGGGAGCGGCAGCGGCCCCGGCTCAGGCACTCGCGTTCGCGGCTTCCTCGATGAGGTCGGTGACGGGTCCGGGCTGGGAGGCCAGGGAGGCGTGGCTGGAGTCCAGCTCGATGGTCTTGCGCGGGTTCATGCGCTCGGCCATGCGGCGCTCGTTGTAGGGGTGGATCATGCGGTCGGCGGTGGAGACCTGGTACCAGGCGGGCTTGGCACGCCAGGCCGGTGCGGTGATGGTGTCCGCGAAGGTCGAGCCGAGTGGTGCCTTCTGTGTCACGGCCATCACCAGTGCCTCGTCCTCCGGCAGGTCCTGGCAGAAGCTCTCGCGGAACTTGTCCTGTTTGACCCACAGGTAGCCGTCGGAATCCGGGACGATGTTCTCGAACGCGGCGGGAGGCGCTTCCTGGCTGATCTGGCCGGGGCTTTCCCCCGCGTCCGGGGCGAATGCGGCGATGTAGACCAATCCGGTGACGTTCGGGAGGTCTCCCATCTCGGTGATCACCGCGCCGCCGTAGGAATGGCCGACCAGCACCACCGGTCCCTGGACCTGCTGGACCATCTTGCGGGTGCGTTCGGCGTCGTCGGCCAGGGACGTCAGTGGGTTCTCCACGGCGTGCAGGGCGCCGAAGTCGCGGCGGTGGAGTTCGGTGATGACCTTCGCCCAGTGGGCGGCGCCGCCCC
This sequence comes from Candidatus Streptomyces philanthi, assembly GCF_059553635.1. Lineage (NCBI taxonomy): Bacteria > Bacillati > Actinomycetota > Actinomycetes > Kitasatosporales > Streptomycetaceae > Streptomyces > Candidatus Streptomyces philanthi. The sequence continues at coordinate 3,487 of NZ_JCANQV010000028.1, read as the reverse complement.
AGAAGCCGTGGACGAGGACGATGGCGGGCTTGTCGGCCATGGTGGTGACCTTTCCGCGGTGCTGTGGGGCCTTGCCCGCCCATCAGACACGCGGCCGTCGGCCACCGCATGTCGAGCCGGCCTCCAGGTAGGCCGAGATCGACCGTTCCGGTGTTCGAACACTTCTAAGCTCTGGCCCCATGACAACCACCCACACCTACGACATCACCGTCGAGTGGACGGGCAATCTCGGAACGGGCACGGACGGCTACCGGACGTTCAGCCGGGACCATGAGGTCCTGGCGGACGGCAAGGCCGGGATCGCGGCCTCCTCGGACCCCGCGTTCCGGGGCGATGCCGGGCGGTGGAACCCCGAGGAGCTGCTGGTGGCGTCCGTCGCCCAGTGCCACATGCTCTGGTACCTGCACCTCTGCTCCGTCAACGGCGTCACCGTCGTCGACTACGAGGACCATGCCCACGGCGTCATGACCATGGACGAGAGCGGCGGGGGAGGGCAGATCACCGAGGTCGTCCTGCGGCCCGAGGTGACGGTCACCGACGCGTCGGCGGTGGAGAAGGCCCGCGCGCTGCACGGCGATGTGGACGCCGTGTGCTTCATCGCCCGCTCGGTGAACTTCCCCATCGCCCACGCGCCCGTCATCCGCGTGCAGGCGGGCTGAGGGGCGTACCGGCGGGGGCCGGGCGGTGGGGCAGGGCCGAGGCGGTCCTCCGGCGGGAGGAAGGGCCGCCCCCTCCGGGCCGGTCTCCGGTCGGGAGCCGTTCGAGGGGGCGGTGCTTCCCGGTCAGGGGTGTGACGGCAGGCGTCAGCTCCCCGCCGCTTCCTCCCCCGGCAGCTTGAAGTCCGCGCCGGCGATCAGGGTGACCTGGCCCGGGGCGGCGGCCGCGGACTCGGTGGCCTTGAGGCGGAGGCGGGAGGCGAGGGCCTCGGCCTGGGCCTTGAGGGCGGGCGGGTAGAGGACGGCGGTGGAGGTGTTCCCGGGCGGGGCGTTGTCGGTGGAGGTGATGGTGAAGCCCATGGTGCGCAGCTGCTCGGCGACGACGCCCGCGTAGCCGTTGTCGCCCTTGCCGTTGAGGACGCGGATGTGGACGGAGCGCGCGGTCACCGGGTTCTTGGCGTCCTCGGCGTACTTCTTCTTGCCGTCCTCGCCGGTCTCCCGGTCGTGGGCGATGTCGTCGAAGAGCTGGCCGGCCTGCGGGTACTGCCACATCACATTGGCGTGGTCGGTGGGGACGTCCGCCTCACGGGGGTAGTTGGGGACGGTGACGAACGTGAGCCGGTCGGTGGGGATGTCCTTGACGGTGGAGGCGAGGTCGTAGAGGGGCTTGAGGCCCTGGAGGTCCTCGTCCGTGGTGATGGACTTGGTGGCGGAGTCGAGGAAGTCGTAGAGGTCGCCGGGGCTGGTCAGCTTGGACTGTGCCTTGGCGGCGAGCGCCTTCATGAACTCCTGCTGACGGGCGATGCGCCCGATGTCGGAACCGTCGCCGACGCTGTAACGGGTGCGGACGTAGCCCAGCGCCTTCTCGTCCTTGACGGTCTGGCAGCCCGCCTCCATGTCGAGATGGGCCTTCTTGTCGTGGATGGCCTGCTTCGGGCACACCTCTATGCCGCCGAGGGCGTTGACCATGCCCTTGAAGCCCTGGAAGTCGACCGAGACGAAGTGGTCGATGCGCAGGCCGGTGCCCTGCTCGACGGTCTTGATGGTGCAGGTGGCGGCCTTGCCGATGTCGCCGGACAGGCCGCCGATCGAGAACGCCTCGTTGATCTTGAAGTGGTGGGGGCGGGACTTCTTGCCGTCACCGCTGTCACAGGAGGGGATCTGGACCCAGGAGTCACGCGGGAAGGACAGTGCCGTCGCCCACTTACGGTCGGCGGAGACGTGCACCAGCATCAGGGTGTCCGACTGCATCGTCGTCAGGCCCTTGCCGTACTTGGCGTTGTCGCCCGCGCGGCTGTCGGAGCCGACGACCAGGATGTTCTTGGAGCCGGGGCTGAGGTTGGCGGGCCGGTTGCGGCCCAGGCCGTCGCCGATCTTCGCGCCGCGGATGTTGCCGTCGAGGTGCTGGTACGCCCAGACGCCGACGCCGCCGGCGGCGAGCAGGAGGACCGCGACGATCCCGCCGATCCAGGCGAGGATGCGGCCGCGGCGGGTCACCCGCGTCTTCTTGCCCCCGCGGCGGCCGCCGCCTCCTTTGCCGCCGGCCGGCTTGCGGCGGGACGGCGCGGCTTCGGCGGCCGTACGGCGGGAGGTGCCGTCGGTCGTCCTGCGGCGGGGGGCGTCGGGCTCTGAGGTGGCCCGTCGGGCCGTTTTCCTGTCGTGCACGCCGGTGGTCCTTCTCGTCCTGCGGAAGTTACGGGGGAGGGGTCCGTCGGGTGCCGGGGAGGGCGGCGGCGACGGCGTGGACGAGGGTCGGGGCAGGACCGACGGGGGCCGGAGCGGGCGCGGCAGCGGGGCGGCGTAGACGGAGGGGAGTCGGGGGTGCTGCTTACGGCTGGGGTGGCCGTGGCATACGGGACACCGCGGGGGTCAGGTGCCCGTGCTGGGGAGGAGTCTGATGATGTCGGGGTCGTAGCGGGCCCACCGCGGTGGCGCGTCCGCGGGCAGGGTGCGCAGTCGGCACCACTCGACACCGGCGTCGTCCGTCCACCAGGCACTGATCCGTCCCAGCTTCCAGCGACCGTCCGGGCAGTGGACCTCCACGGGCTGGTACACCCATCGCACCTCCGCTTCTGGAGGCGGGAAGTCCCACGTCAGGGGTCCGCACCTCGTCGCCATCTCCCCCTCCGGCCGCGCCTTCCGCGCCTGTGTCGGACGCCACCCTACCGGGACTATCTACAGCTTTGTAGAAGTTGCTCCCTGTGCGACGGATCACAACAAGGCACGGTTGCGCCAAGGGTGTTGCGGACCGTCGCGGGCCGGCGCGGCCGGAGGGTACGGGGAGGAGGTCAGGTCAAGGACAGTAAGCGCCCGCCCGTCAACGATCAATGGAGCAGACGGACCGAAGAGGGCCAGGGTTCCCGTCAGGGGCGTATTTGTGTGCGAGAGAGGCGGATGGGGGCGCAGGGTGGTGCGGGGGTTGCTCTGAGTGGTGTTGGAGCGTCAGGTGCGGGGGGTGGGGGCGGGGTTGAGGTGGGGGGCGGGGAAGGGGCTCTTTGAGTCGGTGGGCGGGGGTCGGGGCGTACTGGTCCTGGCGTACGCCTCGTCCGTCTCGTGGGTGGGCCCACGCGGAGGACGTCCCCGGGGCGCTGCCTGCCGTCCGCTTCCGGGGGTACTGCCTTCCGCGTACGCGTCGTCCGTCTTCGGGGCGTGCCGTCTCTCGTGCGGATGTGGTGCCCCGTCCTACGCAGGTGCACCGTTCTACGGAGGTGTCCCGCTTGTGGGGGGTGTTCCGCCCTACAGCGGTGTCGCCGCCTTGAGGACGAGGAGGAGGGCGATCAGGGAGTTGACGGAGGCGAGGGCGGAGGCGGCCGTGCCGGCGGCGGCCATCA
>NZ_JCANQV010000027.1:0-31998 GCF_059553635.1 Candidatus Streptomyces philanthi | reverse complement strand
GGCGGTGTCGAGGTCCTCGGTGTCCAGGACGGCCGGACGGGTCATATTGACGACGACGGCGCCGACCGGGATGCCGGCCGCGCGCAGCTCCGCCACCCCGTCCGCGGTCTCCTGGACCGGCATCTCCTCCAGGAGCGTCACCATGTGGACCGCGGTCTCGGGCGACTTGAGGACCCTCATCACGGCCTGCGCCTGGTTGTGGATGGGGCCTATCTTCGCCAGGCCCGCGACCTCGTCGTTGACGTTCAGGAAGCGGGTGATCCGGCCCGTGGGCGGCGCGTCCATGACGACCGCGTCGTAGACGTAGCGGCCCTGCTTGTCCTTGCGGCGGACCGCCTCGCACGCCTTGCCGGTCAGCAGGACGTCGCGCAGGCCCGGTGCGATGGTCGTGGCGAAGTCGATCGCGCCGAGCTTCTTCAGGGCCCGGCCCGCGCCGCCCAGCTTGTAGAACATCTGGAGGTAGTCGAGGAGGGCGCGCTCGGCGTCGATGGCCAGGGCGTACACCTCCCCGGCCCGGCGGCCGCCGCGTTCGGCGTCGCCGCGCGGCGCGGGGTCCGACGCCGGCGCCACGGCGATCTTGCGTTCCTCGTAGGGCAACGCCTCGGTCTCGAACACCTGGGCGATGCCTTGGCGGCCCTCGACCTCGACCAGGAGGGTACGGCGCCCCTCGGTGGCCAGGGCCAGGGCGAGGGCGGCGGCGACCGTGGTCTTGCCGGTTCCGCCCTTGCCGCTGACGACATGGAGCCTGCTCACGCCGACGAGCCTAACCAGTCCGTCCCCCGGCTACGCACGGGACGGCCCAGGTCCGTCTCCGGGGCGTGTCCTCCAAGGGGCGCGGCCGCCGTCCGCGGGGGCGCGCACAGGCATTACGCTCGGCCCATGACGAAGTGGGAATACGCGACCGTACCGCTGCTCGTGCACGCGACGAAGCAGATCCTGGACACCTGGGGCGAGGACGGCTGGGAGCTGGTCCAGGTCGTTCCGGGGCCGAACAACCCCGAGCAGCTGGTGGCCTACCTGAAGCGGGAGAAGCAGGCGTGAGCGCCGTCGAGGACCGGATCGCGGAGCTGGGGCTGAAGCTGCCGCAGGTCGTGCCGCCGCTGGCCACGTACCAGCCCGCGGTGCGCTCCGGCGCGTACGTCTTCACCTCCGGTCAGCTGCCGATGGTGGACGGCGCGCTGCCCGCCACCGGCAAGGTCGGCGCCGAGGTCTCCCCGGAGCGTGCCGCCGAACTCGCCGCCACCTGCGCGCTCAACGCGCTGGCCGCGGTGAAGTCCGTGGTCGGTGACCTGGACCGCGTCCGGCGGGTCGTCAAGGTCGTCGGCTTCGTGGCGTCCGCGCCGGACTTCACCGGGCAGCCCGGCGTCCTCAACGGTGCCAGCGAGCTGCTGGGCGAGATCCTGGGCGAGAAGGGCGTGCACGCCCGGTCCGCGGTCGGCGTGGCGGTGCTGCCGCTCGACGCCCCGGTCGAGGTCGAGATCCAGGTGGAGATCGACGAGTAGGACCTGCGTCACGAGGACCCCTCGAACATCCGCGCACCAGCGCATAGCATCCGGCCATGTCGTCGACGACCAATGGCCAGTGGTATCCGCCGGAATGGCCGGACCGCATCCGGGCGCTCGCGAACGGCGGGCTGTCCCCGGTGACGCCCCGACGGGCCGCCACCGTCCTGCTGCTGCGGGACACACCGGGCGGCCCGGAGGTCCATATGCTGCGCAGACGCGCCTCCATGGCCTTCGCCGGAGGCGCGTACGCCTATCCGGGCGGCTCCGTCGACCCGCGCGACGAACGTCCCGTCGCCTGGGCCGGGCCGTCCCGCGAGGAGTGGGGCGCGCGGCTGGGCGTACCGGCGGCCGTCGCGCAGGCCATCGTGTGCGCGGCGGTCCGCGAGACGTTCGAGGAGGCCGGGGTGCTGCTCGCCGGCGAGCGCGCCGACACGGTCGTCGACGACACCACGGGCCCCGGCTGGGAGGCCGACCGCGCCGCGCTCGTCGCCCACGAGCTGTCCTTCGCCGACTTCCTGGAGCGGCGCGGCCTGGTGCTCCGCTCCGACCTGCTGGCCGCCTGGGCGCGCTGGATCACCCCGGAGTTCGAGCCGCGCCGCTACGACACCTGGTTCTTCGCCGCCGTGCTCCCCGAGGGGCAGCGCACCCGCGACGTCTCCACGGAGGCCGACCGCACGGTGTGGATCCGCCCCCAGGAGGCCGCCGCCGGCTACGACCGCGGCGAGCTGCTGATGATGCCGCCGACCATCTCGACGCTGCGGGGCCTTACGGCGTACGCCACCGCCGCCGGGGCGCTGGACGCGGCCCCCGGGCGGGACCTGACGCCCGTACTGGCCACGGCCCGGCTCGTGGACGGCGAGATCGTGCTGAGCTGGCCCGGCCACGACGAGTTCACCCGGCACATCGACCCCGACGGTCCGCAGCGCCCCGGTGCTCCCTCTGGCGCCGCGGGCCCCCAGGGAGGGACCCCCGCATGACCGAAGCCGCCGCCCTGCCCGGAGCGCCCCGGAGCGGGGCCCTGACGGGACCGGCCACCGCGCGCGCCCGGTGCGTCCTGGCGCCCAACCCGTCCGCGATGACCCTGGACGGCACCAACACCTGGATCGTCGCCGAACCCGACTCCGACCTCGCCGTCGTCATCGACCCCGGACCGCTCGACGAGAACCATCTGCGCGCCGTCACCGACACCGCCAGACGGGCGGGCAAGCGCGTCGCCCTGACCCTGCTGACCCACGGGCACCCCGACCACTCCGAGGGCGCCGCGCGCTTCGCCGAGCTGACCGGCTCCACCGTCCGGGCCCTGGACCCGAGGCTGCGCCTGGGGAACGAGGGCCTCGGCGCCGGCGACGTGATCACCACCGGGGGCCTGGAGCTGCGTGTGGTGCCCACCCCGGGGCACACCGCCGACTCGCTCTCCTTCCATCTCCCCGCCGACGCCGCCGTCCTCACCGGGGACACCGTCCTCGGGCGCGGCACCACCGTGGTCGCGCACCCCGACGGGCGGCTGGGCGACTACCTGGACTCGCTGCGCCGCCTGCGCTCGCTGGCCGTCGACGACGGGGTGACCACGGTCCTCCCCGGGCACGGCCCGGTCCTCACCGACGCCCAGGGGGCGGTGGAGTTCTACCTGGCGCACCGGGCCCACCGCCTCGCCCAGGTGGAGAGCGCCGTCGAGGCCGGGCACCGCACGCCCCAGGAGGTCGTCGCCGCCGTCTACGCGGACGTCGACCGTTCCCTGTGGCCCGCGGCCGAACTGTCGGTCCGGGCCCAGCTCGACTACCTGGGGGAGCACGGGCTGATCTGAGTGCTCTACGGGCGGGCCGCCTTGGGGCCGTGGACGGCCAGGTACTCGGCGGCGAGCCAGGGGGCGAGGCCGTCCAGCAGCGCGTCGAGCAGGTGCGGGTACGCGGCGGGCGCGCGGGCGGCGCGCGCGGCGGCGCGCATCTCCTCGGCGCGCTCCGGGTAGTAACGGGCGAACACCTCCGCCGAGGCCGTCAGATCGCTCGTCCAGCCGCCCCAGCGCGGCATGACCAGGGTGAGACCGCAGCGGACGAGACGGCGCGCCACGGCCCGCGTCAGCCGGCGGCGTTCGGCCTCGGTGCGCAGGGACGCGGCCCGCTCGCGCCAGAGCGGTACGAGGCGGAAGAGATCGCCGTTGGTCTCGCGGGCCAGCAGCGCGGTGGGGCGGTAGCGGGGCAGGCGTTCGGCGAGGTCGGGGCCCCACAGCGGGGTGCACAGGCAGGCCACGAACCAGCCCATGTCGTACCGCTCCGCCTCGCCGAGCAGCCGGCCGGTGCCGTACAGCAGGATTCCGGCGCCGTCGATCTGCGGGAACGCGGCGTCGAGCGCGTCCGCGACGGCCTCGGCGCCGGCCGTGTCGTCCGGCGTGGGGTCGGTGTGCAGGGCGAGCAGCAGATCGAGGTCACAGACGCCGGGGACGGCGGTGCCGCGGGGGACACTGCCGTAGAGGTAGGCGCTGTGCAGCCGGTTGGGCCCGAAGCGGGCGGTGAGGCGGGCGCGTGCCGCCGTGACGACCGGGACGAAGGGCGCGGTGACCCGCGCGAGTGAGCCCTCCCGGAGGAAGTGTCCGCCGCTGTCGAGACCGGTGCCGTCGTCCATGACGTCACTGTGCCGGGGGCCCGGGGCGGCGGCCACGGGTTTTCCGTGCCCGCCCGGCGCCGGGGAAGCCGTCACCGAGGGCCCTGGCGGGCCCTTCGGGGCGCCGGGCAGGGCCGGACGGGCAAACGGTACGGGCCGGTGCGCCCGCGGCGGCGTACGCCGTGCGTACGGCCGCCGGGCGCGAAGCCGCGTCAGCGGGAGCGCTTGGCCAGCCGCTCGACGTCCAGGAGGATCACGGCGCGCGCCTCCAGACGCAGCCAGCCGCGGCCCGCGAAGTCGGCGAGCGCCTTGTTGACCGTCTCGCGGGAGGCGCCCACCAGCTGGGCCAGCTCCTCCTGCGTCAGGTCGTGCACGACGTGGATGCCCTCCTCGGACTGCACGCCGAAGCGGCGCGACAGGTCCAGCAGGGCGCGCGCCACACGGCCCGGCACATCGGAGAAGACCAGGTCGGACATCTGGTCGTTGGTCTTGCGCAGGCGCCGGGCGACCGCGCGCAGCAGGGCCGTGGCCACTTCGGGGCGGGCGTTCAACCAGGGCTGGAGGTCGCCGTGGCCCAGGCCGAGGAGCTTGACCTCGGTCAGGGCGGATGCGGTGGCCGTGCGCGGGCCCGGGTCGAAGAGCGACAGCTCACCGATCAGCTCGCCGGGGCCGAGGACGGCGAGCATGTTCTCCCGGCCGTCGGGGGAGGTGCGGTGCAGCTTCACCTTGCCCTCGGTGACCACGTAGAGGCGGTCGCCGGGGTCCCCTTCGTGGAACAGGGCGTCGCCGCGGGCGAGCGTGACCTCACTCATCGAGGCGCGCAGCTCGGCCGCCTGCTCATCGTCGAGCGCCGCGAAGAGCGGTGCGCGCCGCAGAACGTCGTCCACGAGTTCTCTCCTTGTCGACATGCTCCGGGGGACTGTGGTCCCCATCATGCCGGAATGCAAAACAGTGCGATCAATCACAAGTTTGCCGGACCGGCGGCTCAACCCCTACGGCAGGGGGCCGATCGGGGTGGCGAATTCCCGTGATCAAGCCGGATGTCAGTGGGTGGTCGTAGTCTGGCCGGGTGTCCAACACGCCGGTGGAGCAGGGGACAAGGGGGCCGAACGAGTGAGCGCAGAGCGTGATTCCGCTGTGGGCGAACACGCGTCCGTCCCGGCCCTCGCCGCCTCCCCGAGCGGCGGCACACCCGCCGCCGCGGCGCCTCCGGCACGGCACTCCGCAGCGACATCGGTACGGAAGAAGGCCGCCGTGAAGGAAACCCCCGCCACAACGGCCCGGACGGCGAGGAAGACCGCCCCCGGGAAGCCCGCCGCGAAGACGGCGGCGAGCACGGCGGCCGCGGCGAAGAGAACCGCGGCCAAGAAGGCCCCGGCGAAGGCGGCCCCCGCCCGCGCTCCCGAGTCGCGGACGGCCATGGTCCGCCGGGCGCGCAAGATCAACCGCGAACTGGCCGAGCTGTACCCGTACGCCCACTGCGAGCTGGACTTCACCAACCCCTTCGAACTGCTGGTCGCGACGGTGCTCTCCGCGCAGACCACCGACCTCCGGGTCAACCAGACCACCCCCCGCCTCTTCGCGGTCTGCCCGACGCCCGAGGCCATGGCGGCCATGGAGCCCGAGCGCCTGGAGGAGCTGATCCGGCCGACCGGCTTCTTCCGGGCCAAGGCGAGGTCCCTGCTGGGCCTGTCGGCCGGGCTGTGCGAACGCTTCGGCGGCGAGGTGCCCGGCCGCCTGGAGGACCTGGTCTCCCTGCCGGGCGTCGGCCGCAAGACCGCCAATGTGGTGCTCGGCAACGCCTTCGGCGTCCCCGGGATCACCGTCGACACGCACTTCGGCCGTCTGGTGCGCCGGTTCGGCTGGACCACCGCCGAGGACCCGGAGAAGGTCGAGGCGGAGATCGCCGGGATCTTCCCCAAGAGCGAGTGGACGATGCTCTCGCACCGCATCGTCTTCCACGGCCGCCGCGTCTGCCACTCCCGCAGGCCCGCCTGCGGCGCCTGCCCCGTCGCCCCCCTCTGCCCCTCGTACGGCGAGGGCGAGACCGACCCGGAGAAGGCGAAGAAGCTGCTGAAGTACGAACTGGGCGGCAAGCCGGGGCAGCGGCTGAGCCCGCCCGCCGACTACCCGGGGCAGCCGGCGCCCCCGCTGGCGGCCCCATGACCGCTGCCGCGGCACCCGCCGCCACCACCCGGCCTGCCGCAGCGGCCGGCCGCAGAAGCCAGGGCCTGAGGGGGCGCGTATGACGAGTGCACGGGAGCAGTACGGCGAACGGACCGGCGCGGACGGCGACACGGACGACGCGGCACCCGCCGGGGACGTGCGGGTCAGCGCCGACGGGCTGCCCGGGTGGCTCGCCCCGGTGGCCCGCGCCGCCGCCACGGTCGAACCCCACCAGCTCAGCCGCTTCCTGCCGCCCGAGCGCGGCGGCCGGCCCTCCGCGGTACTGATCCTTTTCGGCCAAGGGGCGCGCGGCCCCGAACTGCTCCTGATGGAGCGGGCCGGCACCCTGCGCGCCCACGCCGGCCAGCTCTCCTTCCCCGGCGGCGCCCTCGACCCCGGGGACGGCGACCCGGACGGGCCGGGGCCGGTGCGTGCCGCGCTGCGCGAGGCCCGGGAGGAGACCGGCCTCGATCCCTCGGGCGTCCAGGTCTTCGGGGTGCTGCCGCGGCTGTACATCCCGGTCAGCGACTTCGTGGTGACCCCGGTCCTCGGCTGGTGGCACCGTCCCAGCGCGGTCGGCGTCGTCGACCGGGCCGAGACCGCGCGGGTCTTCACGGTCCCCGTGGCCGACCTCACGGACCCCGCGAACCGCGTCACGGCGCGCCACCCCAGCGGCCACATCGGCCCGGCGTTCCGGGCCGGGGACGCGCTGGTGTGGGGTTTCACGGCGGGGCTGATCGACCGGATCCTGTACTACGCAGGGTGGGAGGTCCCGTGGGACCGGGCCAGGCAGGTCCCTCTCGACCGGCGCTCGTGAGACGGTGTCCGGCGTGAACGTCCTGGACATCGTGCTGTTGATCGCGGCCGTTTGGTTCGCGATCATCGGCTATCGGCAAGGTTTCGTCGTCGGCATCCTGTCCGTGCTCGGCTTCCTCGGCGGGGGGCTGATCGCGGTCTACCTGCTGCCCGTGGTCTGGAAAGAGGTCACCGACGACGCCCGGCCGGGCACCTTCGCGGCCGTCGCCGCGGTCGCCATCGTGATCGTCTGCGCGTCCGCGGGCCAGGCGCTCACCACCCATCTGGGCAACCGCCTGCGCGGCCACATCACCTGGTCACCGGCGCGCGCGCTGGACGCGACGGGGGGCGCGCTGGTCAATGTCCTCGCGATGCTGCTGGTCGCCTGGCTGATCGGTTCCGCGCTCGCCGGAACGTCCCTGCCGACCCTGGGCAAGGAGGTACGCAACTCCAAGGTGCTGCTCGGGGTGTCACGGGTGATGCCGGCGCAGGCGGGCACCTGGTTCGCGGACTTCTCCGCGGTGCTGGCGCAGAACGGCTTCCCGCAGGTCTTCACCCCGTTCTCCACCGAGCCGATCACCTCCGTGCCCGCGCCCGACCCGCAGCTCGCCCACGGCTCGGTCGCCTCCCGGGCCAAGCGCAGCATCGTCAAGGTCGTCGGTACGGCGCCCAGCTGCGGCAAGGTCCTGGAGGGCAGCGGCTTCGTGTTCTCCCCGCGGCGCGTGATGACCAACGCGCATGTCGTCGGCGGCGTCAGCGAGCCGACGGTGCAGGTGGGCGGCGAGGGGCGCTCGTACAGCGCCAAGGTCGTGCTGTACGACTGGCGGCGCGACATCGCGGTCCTGGACGTGCCGGCGCTCGAAGCGCCGGCGCTGCGTTTCGCGAGCGGCCCGGCGAGCAGCGGCAAGAGCGCCATCGTCGCCGGCTTCCCGGAGAACGGCGGCTACGACGTCCGCGCGGCCCGCATCCGCGGCCGTATCCAGGCCGACGGCTCGGACATCTACCACCGCGGCACGGTCGGCCGTGACGTGTACTCGCTGTACGCCACGGTGCGCCAGGGGAACTCCGGCGGCCCGCTGCTCACGCCCGGTGGCGAGGTCTACGGCGTGGTGTTCGCCAAGTCCCGGGACGACGCGCACACGGGGTACGCGCTGACCGCGAGCGAGGTGCGTGAGGACGTCGCCAAGGGCAAGGCGCCGGGGCTGCGGCAGGTCGACAGCCAGGGCTGCGCGATCTGAGCCGCGGGCGGTGCGGGGCGCGGAACGCGCGACCCCGCGCCGCCCGGCGCGTCTCAGGTGCGTGGATGGCGCAGGCGGGCGCCCATCCAGCGCGCTCTGCGGCGCAGGAGGCGCGGGATGTCCATCGGGGGCGCGGAGTCGGGGGACCCGGCCCTGAGGTCCGGGGCGCCTCTGTCCTTGGTGCCCACGGCAGCGGTGTTGCCGCGGCGGTTGCGTGCCACGTCACGGTAGTCGTGCGTCCAGCCCATACCCACGACTGTGCCCGTGCCCCGGGGTCCGTAACCGCCTCACGTGCCGCCAATCGGCCTATGCGCCGGGCACGTGGCCGTGCGCGCTCCGGCGGGTGCCGCGGGGCGTGCGCCGCCGGGGCGCACAAGGGCCGTCAGCGGTCCGGTTCGGGGTCCTTCAGCCAGTTGACCAGCTCGGTCGTGAAGGCCGCCGGGTCCTCCTCGTGGGGGAAGTGCCCGAGGCCCTCGAAGAGGCGCCAGCGGTAGGGCGCCTCGACGTACGCGCCGGAGCCCGCGGCGCTGCGGGGGCTCGTCACCGGGTCGAGTGAGCCGTGCAGATGCAGGGTCGGTACCCGGACGGGCAGCTTCATCCGGCGGTTGAACTGGAGGCCGTCCGGGCGGGCCATCGACCGCACCATCCAGCGGTACGGCTCGATCGAGCAGTGCGCTGTCGAGGGGATGCTCATCGCCTGCCGGTAGACCGCGAGCACGTCGTCCTCGGGCGGGCGGGGTCCCGACCAGTCCTGGATCATGCGGCCGATCTGCGCGGCGTCGTCGGCGAGCAGGGCGCGTTCGGGCAGCCAGGGGCGCTGGAAGCCCCAGATGTGCGCGCTGCGCCGGCTCTGCCGTACGTCGGCGAGCATCGTGGCCCGCCAGCGGCGCGGGTGCGGCATGGCAGAGACCGCGAGTCGGCGCACCAGCTTGGGCCGCATCGCCGCCGCCGTCCACGCCAGATAGCCGCCCAGGTCGTGGCCGACCAGCGCGGCGTCCGCCTCGCCCAGGGAGCGGATGACGCCGGTGACGTCGAGGGCGAGGTTGGCCGGGTCGTAGCCGCGGGGCGTGCGGTCGCTGCCGCCGACGCCCCGCAGGTCCATGGCGACGGCCCGGTATCCGGCCTCGGCGAGCGCGGGGAGCTGCTCGCGCCAGGTCCACCAGAACTGCGGGAAGCCGTGCAGCAGCAGTACCAGCGGCCCCTCGCCCATTTCCGCGATGTGGAAGCGGGCGCCGTTCGCCGCGACGTCGCGGTGCGTCCAGGGCCCGTCGGGCCTCACGACCGTCGCGGCGCTGTCGGAGGAGGTCATACGGAGGAGCGTGTCACGGATTCCAGGACCGGGTGGTCCGCCGGAGCCTGCCGGGGGCGGGGCCTGGCGTTCTGGAGCACGGCCGCGGTCTCCTTGGCGGAGGCGAGGGTCTTCTCCGGCTTCTTGATCTTCTTGATCTTCGCCATCGCGATCAGCCCGAGCAGCGCGGCGATCACCAGGAAGGCGCCGCCGACGATCAGGAACGACCAGGCGAGGCCGAGGCCGAGGTTGTGGATGCCGTACGCCGCCGCGAAGCTCAGTACGGGCAGCGAGAACAGCACCAGCACTCCCGCCACGACGAACGCGGCGCTGCCGATGCCCGCCCGCTTGGCGTCCTCGCGGAGTTCCGCCTTGGCCAGAGCGATCTCGTCGTGCACCAGTGCGGACATCTCGGCGGTCGCGGTGGCCACCAACTGCCCGAGGCTGCGGTCCGCGACGTCATCGGCTGAGCTCATCGCCGTCTCCTCTTGTTCTTCTGCCGGATGCAAAGCCTCTCAGATCATGCCGGACCATCCTCTCCGGCGTGCGCGCCGGAGGCCACTTCGGCAAGCCGCCGGTGTTCCGCGGCCTTCGCCTCGTAGATCGCGGCCATCCGCAGGTGGTACTCGGGCTTGTCGAGTTCGTAGACGTCGGGGATGCCGTCCAGGTCCTCGTCGCGCTCCTCCTCCTCGTACAGCTTCCGGTACTTGTTGTCGCGGATCTTGAGGAGGACGCCGGCGAGGACCGCGGCTATCAGGGAGCCGATCAGCACCGCTGCCTTGACCTCGTCGGTGAGGACGCTGTCACCCGCGAAGGCGAGTTCGCCGATCAGCAGGGAGACGGTGAAACCTATGCCGGCCAGGGTCGCGACCGCGAAGACGTCGGGCCACTTGAGGTCGGGGTTGAGCTGGGCGCGGGTGAAGCGGGCGGTGAGCCACGTACCGCCGAACACGCCCAGCGCCTTGCCCACGACCAGGCCGAGGACCACGCCGAGCGTCTCGGGCCGGGTGAAGACGTCGCCGACGGCGCCGCCGGACACCGACACACCCGCGGAGAACAGCGCGAACAGCGGGACCGCGAGGCCGGCGGACAGCGGGCGGACGAGGTGCTCGATGTGCTCGCCGGGGGACTGCTTCTCGCCCTCGTGCCGGGTGCAGCGCAGCATCAGGCCCATCGCGACGCCGGCGATGGTGGCGTGCACGCCGCTGTTCTCCATCAGGCCCCAGATCACCACGGCGAGCGGCACGTAGATGTACCAGCCGCGGACGCCCTTGCTGAGCAGGACGCGGAAGAGGACCAGGCCGGCGACGGCGAGGCCGAGCGCCACGAAGTTGATCGTCGAGGTGAAGAAGATCGCGATGATCAGTATCGCCATGAGGTCGTCGACGACGGCCAGGGTGAGCAGGAAGGCGCGGAGCGCGGACGGCAGGGACGTGCCGATGACGGCGAGGACCGCGAGGGCGAAGGCGATGTCGGTCGCCGTGGGCACCGCCCAGCCGCCGAGGGAACCGCCTCCGGTGGCGTTGACGACGACGTAGACGATGGCGGGCATCGCCATGCCGCAGAGCGCGGCGATCACGGGGAGCGCGGCGGCCTTCGGGTCGCGCAGCTCCCCGGCGACCAGCTCGCGCTTGAGCTCGATGCCGGCGACGAAGAAGAAGATCGCGAGCAGTCCGTTGGCGGCCCAGTGCTCGATGGAGAGGTCCAGGCCCAGCGAGGCCGGGCCGAGGTGGAGGCCGCGGATCGCGTCGTAGCTGCCACCCAGGGTGTTCGCCCAGATCAGCGCCGCGACGGCGGCGGCGAGCAGCAGGACGCCGCCGACGGTCTCGGTGCGTAGCGCGTCGGCGACGAATCTCCGCTCGGGGAGCGAGAGACGCCCGAGGAACGGGGAACGACGAGGGGTGGGGGCGCTCACAGGGAATGACCTCCGGCCGGTTCGGCAGCTGAGTACGGCTGTTGCAGTTGCCGACCAGACTTCCCGGCGCGCCCTGATTTTCTTAACGTCGTATTGACGCTCGTCCCACCATACCCGCAGGGCGCAAGAGAGTGTCCGGTGGGTCCAATTTTAGGTAGATATATCACAATGCGGAGCGGCGGCGGCCGGGCCGAGGGAGCATGCGGAAAGGGGCACCGGCCCGATCGGACCGATGCCCCTTTCCGCAGGTCGGGTGGGGTGCCCGCTCAGTCGTCCTTCGTCGTGTCCGGCAGCTTCGCCTGGATCAGGTCCATGACCGAGGAGTCGGTGAGCGTGGTCACGTCCCCGAGGTCACGGTTCTCGGCGACATCGCGCAGCAGCCGGCGCATGATCTTGCCGGAGCGCGTCTTGGGCAGCTCGGCGACCGGCAGGACCCGCTTCGGCTTGGCGATCGGGCCGAGCTGCTTGCCGACGTGCGCCCGCAGCTCCTCGACCAGCCCGGCGTCCTCCGCCGCGTCACCGCGCAGGATCACGAAGGCGCAGATCGCCTGGGTGGTCTGCGGGTCGGCGGCGCCGACCACCGCGGCCTCGGCGACCTTCGGGTGCGAGACCAGCGCGGACTCCACCTCCGTGGTGGAGATGTTGTGGCCGGACACCAGCATCACGTCGTCGACCCGGCCCAGCAGCCAGATGTCGCCGTCCTCGTCCTTCTTGGCGCCGTCGCCCGCGAAGTACGTGCCCTCGAAGCGGGACCAGTACGTGTCCAGGTAGCGCTGGTCGTCGCCCCAGATGGTGCGCAGCATCGACGGCCACGGCTCGGTCAGCACCAGGTAGCCGCCGGAGCCGTTCGGGACCTCGCGCGCGTCGTCGTCCACGACGGTCGCCGCGATGCCGGGCAGCGGCAGCTGGGCCGAGCCGGGCTTGGTCTCCGTGACGCCCGGCAGCGGGCTGAGCATCATCGCGCCGGTCTCGGTCTGCCACCAGGTGTCGACGATGGGGGCGGTGCCGGCGCCGATGTGCTCGCGGTACCACATCCACGCCTCGGGGTTGATCGGCTCACCGACCGAGCCCAGGACGCGCAGCGACGACAGGTCGTACTTCGCCGGGATGTCGTCGCCCCACTTCATGCAGGCGCGGATCGCGGTGGGCGCGGTGTAGAGGACCGTGACGCCGTACTTCTGCACGATCTCCCACCAGCGGCCCTGGTGCGGGGTGTCGGGCGTCCCCTCGTAGAGCACCTCGGTGGCGCCGTTGGCCAGCGGTCCGTAGGTGATGTACGAGTGGCCGGTCACCCAGCCGACGTCGGCGGTGCACCAGAAGACGTCGGTCTCCGGCTTGAGGTCGAAGACGGCGTGGTGGGTGTACGCCACCTGGGTGAGGTACCCACCGGTGGTGTGCAGGATGCCCTTGGGCTTACCGGTGGTGCCGGAGGTGTAGAGGATGAACAGCGGGTGCTCGGCGTCGAACGCCTCGGGCGTGTGCTGGTCGCTCTGCCGTCCGACGAGGTCGTGCCACCACACATCGCGGCCCTCGGTCCAGCCGATGCCGTCCTGGCCGGTACGCCGGACGACCAGCACGCTGCGGACGTTCTCCGTACCGGGCCTGGTCAGTGCCTCGTCGACGGCGGGCTTGAGGGCGGACGGCTTGCCGCGGCGGTAGCCGCCGTCGGCGGTGATCACCACGCGGGCGTCGGCGTCCTGGATACGGGTGGCCAGCGCGTCGGCGGAGAAGCCGCCGAAGACGACGGAGTGCGGGGCGCCGAGGCGGGCGCAGGCCAGCATGGCGATGACCGTCTCGGGGATCATCGGCATGTAGATCGCGACCCGGTCGCCGGCGCGCACACCCAGCTCGATCAGGGCGTTGGCGGCCCGGGAGACCTCGCGCTGGAGCTCGGCGTAGGTGACCGCGCGGCTGTCGCCCGGCTCGCCCTCGAAGTGCAGGGCGACCCGGTCGCCGAGGCCGTTCTCCACGTGCCGGTCGACGCAGTTGTAGGCGACGTTGAGCTTCCCGTCCGCGAACCACTTGGCGAAGGGCGGGTTGGACCAGTCCAGCGTCTGGGTGGGCGGCGTCTGCCAGGACAGGCGCCGTGCCTGCTCGGCCCAGAAGCCCAGCCGGTCCGCCGCGGCCTGTTCGTACGCAGCTGCCGTGACGTTGGCGTGGGTGGCCAGGTCGGCGGGCGGCGTGAAGCGACGCTCCTCCTTGAGAAGATTCGCCAGACTTTCGTTGCTCACGGCATCTCCCATTCCCAGGGCGTGCGATGTGTTCGAGGCCATAGGATCAGCACACGGGGCGCCTGACAAGACTTGTCGGAAAAAATTGGTGTAGACCTGTATTGCTGCGCAGGTCAGCGCAGGGTGGACGAGCCCCCGGCGCGTATGCCGGTGGGACGGCCGGGTGATCCGCCCCCGATGCGCCCCTCCGTTGCCGTGAAGCGCCTCCGGGGGCGGGATGTTCGCGACAGCGTGGCCCGTACGGCGTACGCCATGATCGCCGTGGACTCCGGAAGCCCGGCGTGTCGCCGTCCACGCCTCCCGGATGCAGGCAAGTGCCGCACAAAGACACGTAAAGGGACGGGCAAGACTCTCCGGAAAAGCATGGTCGCAATTCCGCCCATCGGGTGATGGTGATGATTATCGGCTTGTCGCGACCCTGTCGTTCCCCGGAGCCGTGAAAACTTGTGAGCTGATTGTCCGATTAATCCCTCGGATGGTGTCCCCGCGCCAGAAAGAGAGGTGGCGGATGACAGCCGCAACGAAGGTCGCGACCGGCCTGGTCGCGACCATGGCGCTGGCCGCGGTCGCCGGATGCTCCACGGCACCGCAGCACCCTCCGGAACGAAGCCCCGCGAAGGGCCGGGCGGCCCCCAGGGCCCCGCAACTCCGGCTCATCGGCGACGGCTCGACCGCGTACACCGGGGCACAGCCACACCAGCCCGTGCCCCGGCGCCTGGCACCCGGCGAAGAACCCCCGCAATTCGTGGTCTTCTCCTGGGACGGCGCGGGCGAGGACGAGCAGAAACTCTTCTCGCACTTCCGCGAGATCGGCAAGAAGTACGGCGCGACGATGACGTACTTCCTCAGCGGCGTCTATCTGCTCCCCCGCGACAAGAGGGAGCTCTACACGCCGCCCCGCCACGCCCCCGGCGCCTCGGACATCGGCTTCAACGACGCCCGGGGCATCAAGGCCACCGTGGAGCAGCTGCGCGCCGCCTGGCTGGACGGCAACGAGATCGGCACCCACTTCAACGGCCACTTCTGCGGCCCCCGCGGCGGCGTCGGCACCTGGTCCGTACAGGAGTGGAAGGACGAGATCCGCCAGGCCGAGGCGTTCGTACGGCAGTGGAAGACCCACTCCGGACTCACCGGCGAGCGGCCCCTGCCGTTCGACTACGGGAAGGAACTCGTCGGCGGCCGTGCGCCCTGCCTGGAGGGCCAGCGCAACCTCCTCCGCGCCGCCGAGGAGAGCGGCTTCCGCTACGACGCCAGCTCACCCGGCGGCCTCCAGATCTGGCCCCGGAAGACCGACGGCATCTGGGACTTCCCCCTCCAGCGCATCCCGGTGCCCGGCCACGCCTTCGAAACCCTCTCCATGGACTACAACTTCCTCGTCAACCAGTCCGGTTCCCGGGACGGCGACCCGGCCCAGCGCGCGGCCTGGCGCCGGCAGATGCGCGACGGCCTCGTCCAGGGCTTCGAACGCGCCTACCGCGGCAACCGCGCCCCGTACTTCGTCGGCGACCACTTCGAGTCCTGGAACGGCGGCATCTACATGCGGGCCGTCGAGGACGCGATCAAGGACATCTGCCCCCGCGAGGGCGTACGGTGCGTCAGCTTCAAGCAACTCGCCGACTGGCTGGACGCCCAGGACCCGGAGGTCCTGGCGAAGCTGCGCCGCCTGGGCGTCGGCCGGACCCCGCCGGGCGGCTGGGAGGTGTACCTCGGCCAGACACCGGGAGTGCGGCCGCCTGACCGCGCGGCCCGCGTCCTTGCCCGGTGACCGGACCGGGCGGCGCGGGCCCGCCGGTCAGACGGGCTGCGCCACGGCCACCTGCCCCTCGGCCGCCCGCTCGGACAGGACGAACGAGGGGTCGACCTGCGCCGCCAGATCCGCCCCCGTCTTCGCGTTGCCCCAACTCTCGGCGTTCTTCAGGTGGAAGTGGACCATCTGGCGGGTGTAGCGCTCCCAGTCCCGCGCCCCGTGGGCGGCGTCGGCCGCGCGGTGCAGCGCCTCCAGCGCACGCCGGTTGACCGGTTCCAGACGAGAGAGCGGGGCCGGGTCGCCCTTCTCCGCCGCCCGCACCCAGTCCGAGTGCCCGACCGTCACCAGCAGGTCGTCCCCCACCTCGGCACGCAGGAAGGCGAGATCGTCCGGACCCTGCACCTTGTTGCCCACCACCTTCAGGCTGACGTCGAAGTCCCGCGCGTACGCCTTGTACTGGCGGTAGACGGCGATGCCCTTGCGGGTCGGCTCCGCCACCAGGAACGTCATGTCGAAACGGGTGAACATGCCGGAAGCGAAGGAATCGGAGCCCGCCGTCATGTCGACGACGACGTACTCCTCCCGGCCGTCCACGAGGTGGTTCAGGCACAGCTCCACCGCGCCGACCTTGGAGTGATAACAGGCCACGCCCAGATCGGACTCGGTGAACGGGCCCGTGGCCATCAGCCGTACGGAGCCGCCCTCCAGCGGGACCGGGCGGGCGCAGGCGTCGTAGACGGGGTTGTCCCCGGTGACCCGCAGCAGCCGGGAGCCCTCCCCGGGCGGTGTCGTCTTGATCATCGTCTCGGCGGAGGTGATCCGGGGATTGCCGCCGCGCAGATAGTCCTTGATCAACGGAAGGTGCGCGCCCATCGCCGGGAGCGCGGCGGCGGCCGCCTCGTCCAGGCCCAGGGCGGCTCCCAGATGTTGGTTGATGTCCGCGTCCACCGCGATCACGGGGACGCGGGCGTTGGCGAGATGACGGATGAACAGGGACGACAGGGTGGTTTTGCCGCTGCCGCCCTTCCCCACGAAAGCGATCTTCATGTTCACCAAGGGTAATCGTAAGATTGCAAGGAGTGAAGACCGTGCGTGAGGAAGACCACTCCTTCGAGGGGTGTGGCCCGGTGGTGCGTAGGGTCGTGCCATGGCAGCAGACCCCCGGGGGACGGCCCCCGCATCCGCGCAGGGCGACCCGCTCGCGACCCTGGTCTCCCTCCCCGGTGTCGCCGACTCCGTCGACGCGGTCCGCACGGCCGTCGACCGCGTCTACGGACACCGCGTCATGCGCCGCCGCAGCACGGAGATCACCGCCGAGGCCGCCCTGCGCGGCGCCCGGGCCTCCGCCGCGCTGGCCGGCGCCGACTGGGCCCTCGAAGAGGTCCGCCGGCGCACCGACTTCAGTGAGGAAGGCGAGCCGCGCACCGTCGGTGCCGCGCTGCGGTTGACGGCCGAGGCGGGACAGCTGTTGAGCGTATGGCGCCAGTCGCCGCTGCGGGTACTGGCGCGGCTGCACCTGGTGGCGGCCGGCGGCGACCGGGTGGACGCCACGGTCGGCCGGCCGCGGCTCGGCGCGGAACCGGTCGACGAACCGCTGATCGACCTGCCGCTGCCCGGCGCCGAGGAGGTCGCCGGCCGGCTGGACGGGCTGGCGCGGCTGCTGCTCGCCGGTACGGAGGCGCCCGCCCTGGTGACCGCCGCCGTGGTGCACGGCGAACTGCTCGCACTGCGGCCCTTCGGCTCGCACAACGGGCTGGTCGCGCGGGCGGCGGAGCGCATCGTGCTGGTCGGCACCGGACTCGACCCGAAGTCGGTCTGCCCGGCCGAGGTCGGGCACGCGGAACCGGGGGGCGCGGCGTACGCGGCGGCCCTGGAGGGCTATGTCTCGGGGACACCCGAGGGCGTCGGGGCGTGGATCGCGTACTGCGGGCGCGCCGTGGAGCTGGGGGCGCGGGAGAGCACCGCGGTCTGCGAGGCGCTCCAGCGCGGCGCGGCCTGAACGGCCACGGACGGGGTTGCGGCGGTACCTGTGGCAGGTACCGCCGCTGGCACGTCCGCCGGGTTACCAAGCGTGCTCGGTGCGTGCCCATCAGGTCGGAGGTCTTTGTCCGCCACCTGGTGCGGCTGGCCCGTATTCGACGGGTCGGCGTCGCGTGGGTGCCCGGCATTCGTGCATCGGTCCGTGGGCCTTGCTGCGTGAGGTGATCCTCCCGGATCTCCCTGGTCTCGCGGGCCGTTACCACCTTTCTACTCCAGGTGGCAGGTGAGCGGAACCCCTTCCTCGCATATCTTTACTTTTGCCTTCAATTTCGAGCAATCGAGACAAAATGCGTATTGCCGCAATGTGAAGGACAATGCCCCGGAATTCCGCCGGCGCGCACCGGGCGGTCTTCTCAGGAACCGCGCCGCCGGCTCGCGTACCAGACGAGCCCCGCGGTCGCCGCGGCCGCGCCGGCGGCGACCGCGGCGAGTACCGGACGGGGCGGCATCGACAGCGCCGGAAGCCGCTTCTTCAACGGCACCGGCCGGGTGAAGGAAAGCACGGGCCAGCCACGGGTGACGGCCTCGCGGCGCAGCGCGCGGTCCGGATTGACCGCGTAGGGACGGCCGACCGCGGAGAGCATCGGAATGTCCGTCACGGAATCGCTGTACGCGAAACAGCGGTCGAGGTCGTAGCCCTCGGAAGCGGCGAGTTCCCGGACGGCCTCCGCCTTCGTCGGCCCGTAGGCGTAGTACTCGACCTCCCCGGTGAACCGCCCGTCGTCGCCGACGACCATCCGTGTGGCCACCACCCGGTCCGCGCCGAGCAGCGCGCCGATCGGCTCGACGACCTCCGCGCCCGAGGTGGAGACGATCACCACGTCGCGGCCCGCGGCATGGTGCTCCTCGATGAGCGAGGCCGCCTCGTCGTAAATGATCGGGTCGATCAGTTCGTGCAGGGTCTCGGCGACGAGCTCGCGGACCTGGGCGACGTCCCAGCCGCGGCAGAGCGAGGAGAGATACTCCCGCATCCGCTCCATCTGGTCGTGGTCGGCACCGCCGGCGAGGAACACGAACTGCGCGTACGCGGTGCGCAGTACCGCCCGGCGATTGATCAGGCCGCCTTGGTAGAACGACTTGCTGAAGGTCAGCGTGCTCGACTTTGCAATGACAGTCTTGTCGAGGTCGAAGAAGGCGGCAGTACGGGGTGACGAGTGGGGCACGGAGTGGTTTTCCACACCGTGAGCATAGGCGGCCGCCATT
Organism: Candidatus Streptomyces philanthi; assembly: GCF_059553635.1. Lineage (NCBI taxonomy): Bacteria > Bacillati > Actinomycetota > Actinomycetes > Kitasatosporales > Streptomycetaceae > Streptomyces > Candidatus Streptomyces philanthi. The sequence goes on along the minus strand of NZ_JCANQV010000027.1, from coordinate 13,272 downwards.
CGGCGTAAGGTGGGCGCGTGGGTTTGCCTGAGAAGGCTCTCGGGTACACCATGGAAGTCACGGATCGTTCGCGACCGTGCTAACCCGGTCCGGCTCCTCCCCCCCCGAGTCGGCCGAGGAGACGACCCCCGCTCTCCCCCCGGCGGGGGTCGTCGCATGTCCGGACGCCTTTTCCCCTGACCGGCCCGCTCCCCGCAACCACGGGACACACGCGGGTCGACGCGCGTCACGCATTACCTACCGTAGTTGTCACGCTCCTCTGTGGATGTCCGGATGATGCCCTCTTAAGGACGTGAAAGTCACCTCCCGGTCACCGGTATAGGTGACGGAGTTATTCACAGACGCAGAGTTGTCCACAGATTTCGACCAAGATCCACTTTGTTTTCCCGATCGCCCCACGCTGAAAGTCCGCGAGTTCGCATTGGGCGGACCGGCGAGCGATGGGGGACCGAACATGGCCGGAGACAGGACACCGCGACACCCGGCACGCACGGAACACGAGCAGCACCGCGGACCACTGATCATCACTGAGGACGAGCGACTGCTCGACGACCTTCTGCGGCTCTGCGCGGCGGCCGACGCGCTGCCCCGCGTGACACACGGCCTCCCGCCCGGCCGAGGGGCCTGGGAGTCGCCGCCCCTGGTGCTCGTCGGCGACGACTGCGCACCCCGGCTGCGGGGCGCCGCACGCCGTCCGGGCCTCGTCCTCGTCGCCCAGGACGCCGACGACACGGAGGTGTGGCGGCAGGCCGTCGCCCTCGGGGCCGAACGCGTGCTCACGCTCCCCGACGGCGAACGCTGGCTCGTCGACAGGATCGCCGACGCGGTCGAGGGCGTCGGCCCCGCCGCCCTCACCCTCGGAGTGATCGGCGGCCGGGGAGGCGCGGGCGCCAGCACTCTCGCCTGCGCCCTGGCCGTCACGGCCGCACGCGTGGGACATCGCACCGTCCTGGTGGACGGCGACCCGCTCGGCGGCGGCCTCGACGTCCTCCTCGGCGGCGAGACGGAGAAGGGACTGCGGTGGCCCGCGTTCCGCGAGTCACGCGGCCGGGTCGCCGCCGGGGCCCTGGAGGAGTCGCTGCCCCGGATGCACTCCCTGCGCGTCCTCAGCTGGGACCGGGGCCCGGAGACCGCCGTTCCGCCGAGCGCCATGCGCGCGGTGCTCGCCGCGGCGCGGCGGCGCGGCGGGGTCGTGGTGGTGGACCTGCCGCGCCGGGTCGACGAGGCCGTGGCCGAGGCGCTGGCACAGCTGGACGCCGGACTGCTGGTGGTGCCCGCGGAACTCCGGGCGGTGGCCGCGGCACGATGCGCCGCGGCCGGCGTCCGGACCGTCCTGGACGACCTGCGGGTGGTGGTCCGCGGCCTGCCCGCCGGCGGGCCCGGCCTGGACGCCGACGAGATCGCCCGCCTGCTGGAGCTGCCGCTGGTCGGCGAACTTCCCTGGGACCCGGGACCGCCGGATGCCCTGGTCCATGGCGAACCGCCGGGCGCACGGGTCCGCGGGCCTCTTGCCCGGTTCTGTGCGGCGTTCTGGGGGCGGGTGTTGGAGAGGGAGGGGGCGGTAGGTGGTGGGGCTGGTGAGGCGTTGCGCGAGACGGTCGGCGGAGCGGGGCCTGGGAGCGCGGCCCCCGGTGGCGTGGGTGCGAGGGGCGGGGAGGTCGGTGTCGTGGGGGCGAGAGGGGCCGAGGCCGGTGCTGTGGGGGAGCGAGATGTAGGCGCTGACATCGTGGTGCGGCGGGGCGCGGAAGAGGGTGAGCGCGGATGAGCGGCGGGGTGCGCGATGCCGTTCGGAGCGGTGGGGGCGTTGTCCGGTGCGGTGGGGAAGACGCCCTGTGCGGTGAGGCGGCGGTGCGGCACGGCGAGGGAACCGTCCGCTGTGGTGAGGAAGAGGCCCGGTGCGGCGGGGGAATCGTACGGCTCCTCCGGGGACGGTGCGGGACGGCCTGCGGGGGTCGGTCGGTGGCCGCCGATGAGCGGGACGGGGCGGAGCGGTGAGCCGGGTGGCACCGGGGCTCCCGGACCTGCTGGACGCGGTACGGCGACGACTCGCGGAGGACGGCGCGGAGCCGACGGCCGCCCGGGTGGCGGTGGCCCTGCGCCAGGAAGGACGCCTCCTCGGGGATGCCGAGGTCCTGGGCGTGGTGACCGCCCTGCGGTCCGAGATGGTCGGAACCGGCCCCCTGGAACCGCTGCTGGCCGCACCGGAGGTGACGGACGTCCTGGTCACCGCGCCCGACGAGGTATGGGTCGACCGCGGTGGCGGACTGGAACGGACCTCCGTGCGCTTCCGGGACGCGGCCGAGGTGCGCCGGCTGGCCCAGCGGCTCGCCGCGGTCGCCGGCCGACGCCTCGACGACGCCCGGCCCTGGGTGGACGCCCGGCTGCCGGACGGCACCCGGCTGCACGCCGTACTGCCCCCGGTGGCGGTCGCCGGCCCTTGCCTCTCCCTCCGGGTACTACGCCCCCGGGCCTTCGACCTGGCGGAACTGGTGGCGGCGGGCACGGTCCCGCCCGGCGGCGACCGGCTGCTGCGAGCCTTGCTGGCGGCCCGCGTCTCGTTCCTGGTCAGCGGCGGTACGGGCTCGGGCAAGACGACCTTGCTCGGCACCTTGCTCGGCCTCGTCGGCCCGACCGAACGGATCGTGCTCGCCGAGGACTCGGCGGAGCTGCGCCCCGACCACCCTCATGTCGTCCGCCTGGAGGCCAGACCCGCCAACCAGGAGGGCATCGGCAGGGTGACACTGCGCGACCTCGTCCGCCAGGCACTGCGCATGCGCCCGGACCGGCTGGTGGTCGGCGAGGTCCGCGGCGCCGAGGTGACGGACCTGCTGGCGGCCCTGAACACCGGCCATGAGGGCGGCTGCGGAACGGTACATGCCAACGCCGCCTGCGACGTCCCCGCCCGTCTCGAAGCCCTCGGCTCCACCGCGGGCCTGGACCGTGCCGCCCTGCACAGCCAACTCGCGGCGGCCCTCTCCGTGGTGCTGCACCTCGTCCGCGACCGCACAGGCCGACGCCGCCTCGCCGAGATCCATGTCCTGGAACGCGACCACCACGGCTTCGTGAAGACCCTCCCCGCCGCCGCATGGGCCCCGGAGGGCTTCCGCGAGGCCCCCGGCTGGCCGCATCTGATGCGGCTGTGCGAGCGGGGAGGCAAGGAGGGCTTCGGGGTTGGCGGTGACGGCTGATGTGGAGGGCGGCGGCACGTGGGATGACAGGGGGTGACGAAGTGACAGGAGTGGTGGAAACCCCGGCGGTTTGGGGGTCGGAGGCAGGGCTTGTCGTCGTGGCCGCGGTGGTGGCACTGGTGCTTGCGGTCGGGGCCGGGGGACGGCTGGGCCTCGGTGGGCGCGGGGCCATGAAGCGTCGGCTGCGCGGGCTGTTCTCGGACGGCACGGGCGGAGAGGCCGACGCGGATGGTGCCGGGCGGCCGGGGCGTTCCGTACGCGGTGCTCGTACATGGGCCGGATCGGACGGAGACGCCGCGAACGGGGGTGGTGATCGGCACGGTGCAAGCCCTGATGTCGCGATCATGAGGGGTCTGCGGGCGATCCACGAGGAGCTGAGGGAGCCGGAACCGCACTGCGGATACGGGGCGTCGCGGAGCGGCGGAACAGGGCGGTGGGACGCCGGGCGCCCTCCCGACGGAGACGGCGGCCGTCGGCGGCGCTGCGGCCCGAAGGTGCCGTTCGGGCAAGAGCTATGGTGTCTGCTTCTGGGGCTGGTGCTCGGGTTGCTCGGCCGGTCGGTGCTCCCCGTGCTCGCCTCTCCGGTGGCGGCGTTCGTGGTCCGGCGTCGGCTCCGCTCGCGAGAGGCGGAACGGGCACGGGAACGGCGTGCCGAGGCGGTGATCGGGCTGTGCGCGGCGGTCGCGGGAGAGCTGCGCGCCGGGCGGCAGCCCGCCCAGGCGCTGCTCGCCGCCGGAGCATCGGGGCTGGGCGAGGAGGGCTCGGCCGTGCTCGCGGCGGCGCGCTACGGCGGGGAGGTGCCGCGAGCCCTGCGGGCGGCGGCGCGGTCACCGGGGGCCGAGGGACTCGGTGGTGTGGCGGCCTGCTGGCAGGTCGCCGTGGAGGGAGGCGCCGGACTGGCCTCCGGCCTGGAACGGATCGCGGCAGGACTGCGGGCCCAGCGTGATCAACGTGAGGACGTACGGGCCCAGCTGGCGGGCCCCCGGGCCACGGCGCTGATGCTCGCCCTGCTGCCCGTCGGCGGGCTCCTCATGGGCAGCGCCCTGGGCGCCGACCCGCTGACGGTGCTGCTGCACACCCCTGCCGGAGGGGCCTGCCTGGTCATCGGCGGCCTGCTGGAAGGGGCCGGGGTGATGTGGACGTCCCGCATCGTGACCGCGGCTCTGCCGGCGAATGGGCCGCCGCGCGACTCGCCTCGGGCTGTCCCCTCCAGGCCTCCGAGGCGTACCGGGCTCTGGACAACCACCGGAATATCGGCGGCAGCCGCGTGGCCCCGGCAACCGCGTAACGACGGCCGACCGACCACCGGTCGCCCAAACGGCCACGGTACGTACAGCAATGGCCGACCGTACGGCGACGGCCACCGTACGGCGAAAGGTCTGTGAACGAGGGGGACTTGAACGGCCGACGCAGGGACGACAAGGACGTGCAGGGAGGAACAGGAAGGAGCCCGGCATGGGGCAAGAAGTTTTCCACAGGCTGGGGATGACGCTTGTGGCATTGGGCGCTGCCACGGTCGTGCTGTACGTGGCAGGTGTGGCGGGTGAGTCGCGACGGCGACGTGCCGTACGGGCGAGAGCGCTGGTCCTCATGGGCCCTGTGCTTGATCGACACGGCTCGGGAGAGCGTAGCGGCCGCATACGGGGGCGGTGTGGAAGCGCCGTCAACGAGCGGCTGCTGGCCGGTGGGCGGGCGAAGGCATGGCTGGGGCCTGCCGGTGCGGGCGGATTCGTGGTGCTGCTCGTCGGTGGGGCCGCTGGTGTCCTGGCGGGCCTGGCCGCGGGGTACGCCGCGTACCGGCGGCAGGAGCGGCAACGGGCCGAAGGCGCCGTGAAGGCGGCCCGGGACGCGGTGCGTGAGGAACTGGCGCCCGCCGGGGACCTGTTGGCGGCCTGCCTCGCGGCGGGTGCCGGGCCGCGTGAGGCGGCCGAGGCGGTCGGACGGTCGCTGCACGGGACCGTCGGGAGTCGGCTGGGACAGGTCGCGGCGGAGTTGCGTCTGGGAGGCGAACCGGCCGTCGTCTGGCCCCGGCTGGCCGCCCTGCCCGGGGCGGCCGAACTGGCGCGATGCCTGGAGCGCGCCGGGACGTCCGGCGTACCGGCCGTGGACTCCGTCTCCCGGATCGCAGCCGAACTCCGCGCGGAACGCAGCAGGGCGGCGGCCGGGCGGGCCCGGCGGGCCGGGGTGCTGGTGACGCTGCCGCTGGCGGCGTGCTTTCTGCCGGCGTTCCTGGCACTGGGCGTGGCCCCGGTGCTGATCGGCCTGGCGAGCGGATTGCTGGGACACAACTGAACGACACCACCGATCCATCCGTCACGACACAACTGATCTGTTCGCAACGAAAAGCAAGGGGGATGACGATGTCCGCACATCTGGGTGGCCGGCTGCCGGGCGGTCGGCTGAGGAACAGCCGTTGGCTGGGCGAACGGCTGCGCGCGGCCCGCGACCGGGGAATGACCACAGCGGAATACGCGATCGGCACGCTTGCCGCGTGTGCGCTGGCAGCCGTGCTTTACAAGGTGGTGACGAGCGCATCGGTATAGGCGGCGCTCAACTCACTGATCGGGAAGGCGCTCCATGCACCGTTCTGAGGCGCGCCCGGGAACGGAGCCGCGAACGGTGCCGCGGACGGGGGCGGAGGTACCGGTGGGACGTGCCGCCCCCGCCCGCCACCACGGCTCCCGACGTGTCGCCCGCCGCCGGGGCCGTCGGCGGATGCCCAGGGACGCGGGATATGTGACGGCGGAGACGGCCGTGGTGATGCCCGTCCTGGTGGCGGTGGCCGCGGCGCTGATCTGGGGGCTGATGGCGGTCTGCGCGCGTATCGAGTGCGTGGACGCCGCGCGGGCGGGCGCACGGGCCGCGGCGCGATCGGAGCCGCCCGCGGACGTCCTCCGGGCGGCACGGACCATGGCGCCGCACGGCGCGCGGGTGGCGGTGTCACGGGAGGGAGACCTGGTTCGCGTACGGGTCCAGGCCGATCTCCCGGGCGTCGGAAGGTTGACGGTGCAGGTCGGAGGGGAGGCGGTGGCTCTTGCGGAAGACACGGTACGGCGATGAGGGGTCGGCGACGGTGTGGACGGTCTTCGCGGCGGCGGCGCTGTGCGCCGTCTTCGCGGCCCTGATCGGTCTGGGGCAGGCCGTCACGGCCCGCCACCGGGCGGGCGGCGCCGCGGACCTGGCCGCGCTGGCCGCCGCCGACCACGCACACCACGGCCCTGCGGCGGCCTGCTCGGCCGCTCGACGGGTCGCCGCGGCCCAGTACACCCGCCTCGTCCGCTGCGCCCTGGACGCGGCCGTCGCGGACGTCTCGGCAGAGGCGGCCAGCGGCCCGTTCACAGCCCGGGTACGCTCCCGAGCCGGCCCTCCCGGCGCGCCGGCGCGGTGATCACGCGACGGCGCCGGGACCGCCCGCTTGACGGCGTCTCTCCGGTGCCCGGCCGCACGGCCTCTCCAGCCTGGGGCAACGGTCGGCTGGGCTCGGAGAAGCCGGCCCTCCCGGCGCTCCCGGCGCGCCCGCGGGGCGACCACGCGACGGCATCCGGACCGCCCACTCGGCGGAGCCCCCCCCGCCGACCGGGCGTCCCCGCCGCACCCCCTAGCCCCCCACCACCCCCCGAAGCAGTTCCGTCAGCAGCCGTACCGCGCCGCGTTTGTGCAGGGGGTCGTTGCCGTTGCCGCACTTGGGGGACTGGATGCAGGAGGGGCAGCCGGAGTCGCATTCGCAGGAGGCGATGGCGTCGCGGGTGGCGGTGAGCCAGGAGGCGGCGGTGTGGAAGGCGCGTTCGGCGAAGCCGGCGCCGCCGGGGTGGCCGTCGTAGACGAAGACGGTGGGGAGGAGGGTGTCGGGGTGGAGGGGGACGGAGACACCGCCGATGTCCCAGCGGTCGCAGGTGGCGAAGAGGGGGAGGAGGCCGATGGAGGCGTGTTCGGCGGCGTGCAGGGCGCCGCCGAGCTGTTCGGGGGAGATCCGGGCGGCGTCGAGCTGGTCCTCGGTGACCGTCCACCACACGGCGCGGGTGCGCAGGGTCCGCGGCGGCAGGTCCAGTTTGGTCTCGCCCAGTACCTCGCCGGTGATCAGCTTGCGGCGCAGGAACGACACGACCTGGTTGGTGACCTCGACCGAGCCGAAGCACAGCCGGGCGTCGCCCCAGGAGATCTCGGTGTCGGTCTCCAGGACGGAGACGGCGGTGGTGTCGCGGGCGGTCGTGGAGTACGGCGGCGCGGCCTCGGTGACGAGCGCGACGGAATCCTCCAGGTCGAGGCGTTCGACGAGATAGGTGCGGCCTTGGTGGAGGTGGACGGCGCCCTCGTGGACGGTGGTGTGCGCGGCGCCCGCGTCCACCGTGCCCAGCAGCCGTCCGGTGCCGGTCTCGACGATCTGCACGGGGGTGCCGCCCTGCCCGCGGATGTCGGTGAGGTCGGCGGCCCGGTCCCGGCGCGTCCAGTGCCAGCCCGTGGGGCGGCGGCGCAGCAGCCCCGCCGTCTCCAGCTGCGGCAGCAGCCCGGCGGCCGCGGGCCCGAACAGTGCGAAGTCGGACTCGGTGAGCGGGAGTTCGGCGGCCGCGGCGCACAGGTGCGGGGCGAGGACGTACGGGTTGCCGGGGTCGAGGACCGTCGACTCGACGGGCCGGTCGAACAGGGCCTCGGGATGGTGCACCAGATAGGTGTCCAGCGGGTCGTCGCGGGCCACCAGGACGGCCAGCGCGCCCCGCCCCGAGCGGCCCGCGCGCCCGGCCTGCTGCCACAGCGAGGCGCGGGTACCGGGGTAGCCGGCGATGACGACGGCGTCGAGCCCGGAGACGTCCACGCCCAGTTCCAGCGCGGTGGTGGCGGCGAGGCCCAGCAGGTCGCCGCTGTGCAGGGCGCGCTCCAGGGCGCGGCGCTCCTCGGGGAGGTAGCCGCCCCGGTAGGCCGCGACCCGGGCCGGGAGGGAGCGGTCCACCTCGGCGAGCCGTTCCTGGGCGATCAGCGCGATCAGTTCGGCGCCGCGCCGGGAGCGGACGAAGGCGACGCTGCGCACCCCCTGGACCACGAGGTCGGTGAGGAGGTCGGCGGCCTCGGCGGTGGCGGTGCGGCGGACCGGTGCGCCGCGCTCGCCGTGCAGCTCGGTCAGCGGCGGCTCCCACAGCGCGAAGACGGCCTCGCCGCGCGGGGAGGTGTCCTCGGTGATCTCCACCACGGGCAGTCCGGTGAGCCGCCCGGCCGCCTCGCCGGGGTCCGCCGCGGTCGCCGACGCGAGCAGGAACACCGGCTCCGCGCCGTAGCGGGCGCAGATCCGGCGCAGCCGGCGGACGACCTGGGCGACGTGCGAGCCGAACACCCCCCGGTAGGTGTGGCATTCGTCGATGACGACGTAGCGCAGCGCCCGCAGGAAGGACGCCCAGCGGGGGTGGGCGGGGAGGATGCCGCGGTGCAGCATGTCGGGGTTGGTCAGCACATGGTTGGCGTACTGGCGGATCCACTCCCGTTCCTCGACGGGGGTGTCGCCGTCGTACACCGCGGGCCGTACGTCGGTGCCCAGCGGGGCCGCCAGTTCGCGTACGGCGCGGAGCTGGTCGGCGGCGAGGGCCTTGGTGGGGGCCAGGTACAGCGCGGTGGCGCCCCTGCCGCCGGACCACAGGTCGCCGCCGCGCGAGGGCCGGGCGCCCGCCACGAGCGCGGAGAGCACCGGCGCCAGATAGGCCAGCGACTTTCCGGAGGCGGTGCCGGTGGCGACGACGACGGATTCGCCGCGCAGCGCGTGTTCGGACGTTCTGGCCTGGTGGGCCCACGGGCGCTCGATTCCGGCGGCGCGGATCGCGGCGACGACTTCCGGCCGGATCTCTTCGGGCCAGTCGGCATGGCCGCCGGTGCGCGGGGGCAGGTGCTCCGTATGAGTGATGCGTGCAGCGCGGGTCGCGCCCCGGGCGAGGCGTTCGAGAATGATGCCCGGGGAGGGGCCGGCGCCCGTGTCCCGCGGCAGTCGATTGGAGGCCATCGGCACCGAGTCTGTCACCGGTGTGACGGACAATGCTGAAAGGGCGTCGTGCACGCCTGCCGGTAAGTGATTGAATGCCATCGCGGCTGCCGATCCGTCCCCTACCTTCGGTGGGGAGGCCCCAGGGGGGCGACCGCTCGATAGCAAGGTGCTGGAGGATCCGTGGACCTGTCCCTGTCGACCCGGACCGTTGGCGACCGTACGGTCGTCGAGGTCGGTGGCGAGATTGATGTATACACCGCGCCCAAGCTGCGGGAGCAGCTGGTCGAGCTCGTGAACGACGGCAGCTACCACCTCGTGGTGGACATGGAGCGTGTCGACTTCCTGGACTCCACCGGGCTCGGCGTGCTCGTCGGTGGGCTCAAGCGGGTGCGTGCCCACGAGGGCTCGCTGCGCCTGGTCTGCAACCAGGAGCGCATTCTGAAGATCTTCCGTATCACGGGCCTGACCAAGGTGTTCCCGATTCACACCTCGGTCGACGAGGCCGTCGCGGCGACCGACTGAGGGTCGCGCGGTGCCCGCGCCGTGGCGCGGGGAGGAAGAAGTGGGGGGAACCGGACGTCACGGTCCGGCCCCCTGCGCAGCACGCCCGCATATCGAGGGGGATGGCATGGCCACCGTCGAACTTCGCTTCAGCGCGCTCCCCGAGCACGTCCGGACCGCGCGTCTGGTCGCGGCCGCCGTGGCACGCCGCGCCGGGGTGGACGAGGCCGTGCTGGACGAGGTGCGGCTCGCCGTGGGCGAGGCGTGCTCCCGTGCCGTGAGCCTGCACCGCGGCCACGGCATCACGGCCCCGGTGCGGGTCGCGCTGGTCGAGGACGAGAAGTCCTTCGCGATCGAAGTGGGCGACGAGGTGCCCGCCGCCTCCGCGCGCACGTCCGGCGGGTCCGCCGGCGCCGAGGAGAACGGTGACGCGGAGGGCGACGACGAGATGGGCCTGGCCGTCATCAGCGGTCTGGTCGACGACGTCGAGGTGTCCTCCGGGGCGGACGGCGGGCTGATCCGGATGAGCTGGCCCACGGCCCCGGCGCCCACCGCGCCGTAGGCGCTCCGGTGGAGCACCAGGGGGAGCCCCATGAGCCGGTCTTCGTCCGGAGCCGCTGGGGGACGAACCGCTATGTCTACAACCACCGCAATCCGGCGGGCCTGGCACTGATCGTGCTGGCGCCGGTCCTGGCGATCGTCGTTCTTCTCGTCCTGCGCCACAGCGGCACCTGGAGCGAGGACGAACTGAGCACGGCCGTGCGGCGGGCCGCCGCGTCCCTCGACGGAGGACGGGACCACGGCTCCGCGGGCATGGACGACAGGCTCATCGGCGACGCGATCGGCCGGGCGGCCGGGAGCGGCGGCCCGTCGTCCGGGGTGCGGGTGGCACGGCGTGGTGGGGAAGAGGGCCGGGACGTGTTGCGGGACATCGGGGGCTCGGTCGACCACGAGATCACCGCGGAGGGTGTGGAGACGGCCTTCTGCGTGAACGTGACACGGACCCGGGCCGCGGGGAGCGGCGCGGGGGAGTCCGTTCTGCCCTGGTACGACCGGGCGGTCTCGGTGCGTGAGGGGCGCTGCTGAGCCGGCGGCCGCGGCGCGGCCGGAGAGTGCTGATCCGGACGTGATCTGACGGTCTGTCAGCCATTGTCGGCGGCGGGGCGGATTCCGCGGGACGGTGTCCCCGTGCGGCCCTCGCGGGCGGCGCCTGTGATCCCTTTTCCGGTGGCCGGTGTCCTTGAGCAGCGGCGATCAGTAGGACAGCGAGATCATCGGGCCGTGGTCAGTGAATTCCGCGCTTTCCTTCGTCCGGGCGAAATTCCACGGGCGACATCCTTTTGATCTTCCCGGCCACCGGCGAATTCCGTTTCCGGCGCCCTGTTTCGATGCCGTGCGGCTCCCTACAATCCGTCCACATCTTGCTCAGGACGCCTGAGCGTGCTTCCGCGCGCCCATGTGCCAAGCGTCAAGGAGGACGAATGGCGGGGCCTCACACCCCTCAGTTGCTGGACACCCCCTCTTTTCTCGCCGGACCGTCGCTGACGACAGACAACCGCGCCCTTGTGCTGGTGATCGCCGTCGTCGCGCTGGCGGCGCTGGCGGTCGCGGCGGTCCTGGTGCGTCAGGTGCTCGCGGCCGGTGAGGGAACCGACAGTATGAAGAAGATCGCGGCGGCGGTCCAGGAAGGCGCGAATGCCTACCTGGCCCGGCAGTTGCGCACTCTCGGTGTATTCGCCGTCGTGGTGTTCTTCCTGCTCATGCTGCTGCCCGCGGACAATTGGTCGCAGCGGGCGGGACGCAGTGTCTTCTTCTTGATCGGCGCCGCATTCTCGGCGGCCACCGGCTATATCGGCATGTGGCTCGCGGTGCGCAGCAATGTGCGTGTCGCCGCGGCCGCCCGGGAGGCCACTCCGGCCGGGGGCGGGACCGAGAAAAAGGATCTTACGGCTGTCGCACACCGGGCGATGAAAATCGCATTCCGCACCGGCGGTGTCGTCGGAATGTTCACCGTGGGACTGGGACTGCTCGGTGCGTCCTGTGTGGTGCTGGTGTACGCGGTGGACGCGCCGAAGGTGCTGGAGGGCTTCGGCCTCGGCGCCGCCCTGATCGCGATGTTCATGCGGGTCGGCGGCGGCATCTTCACCAAGGCCGCGGACGTCGGCGCCGACCTTGTCGGCAAGGTCGAGCAGGGCATCCCGGAGGACGATCCGCGCAACGCCGCCACCATCGCGGACAACGTGGGCGACAACGTCGGCGACTGCGCCGGTATGGCCGCCGACCTCTTCGAGTCGTACGCGGTGACGCTGGTCGCCGCGCTCATCCTGGGCAAGGTGGCGTTCGGCGACGCCGGCCTCGCCTTCCCGCTGCTGGTCCCCGCCATCGGGGTGGTCACGGCGATGATCGGCATCTTCGTCGTCGCGCCCCGGCGGCGCGACCGCAGCGGGATGACGGCGATCAACCGCGGCTTCTTCGTCTCGGCCGGGATCTCGCTGGTGCTGGTCGCCGGGGCCGTCTTCACCTATCTGCCGTCCACGTACAAGGGCCTGGCCGGTGTCACCGACCCGCAGATCCTGGGGCGGAGCGGTGACCCGCGGGTGCTGGCGCTCGTCGCGGTCGCCGTCGGCATCGTGCTCGCCGCGCTGATCCAGCAGCTGACCGGCTACTTCACCGAGACCACGCGGCGGCCCGTCCGCGACATCGGCAAGACCTCGCTGACCGGCCCGGCCACCGTCGTCCTCTCCGGCATCTCCGTCGGCCTGGAGTCCGCGGTGTACTCGGCGGTGCTGATCGGCCTCGCCGTCTACGGGGCGTTCCTGCTGGGCGGGGCGTCGATCACCCTGGCGCTGTTCGCGGTGGCCCTGGCCGGGACCGGCCTGCTGACCACGGTCGGGGTGATCGTGGCGATGGACACCTTCGGACCGGTCTCCGACAACGCGCAGGGCATCGCGGAGATGTCCGGCGACGTCACCGGCGAGGGCGCCCAGGTGCTCACCGACCTCGACGCGGTCGGCAACACCACCAAGGCCATCACCAAGGGCATCGCCATCGCCACCGCCGTCCTCGCGGCGTCGGCGCTGTTCGGCTCGTACCGGGACGCCATCAGCTCCGCCGTGCGGGACTTCGGCCGGAGCGAACTGGGGCTGAACCTGGACATCTCGCAGCCCAACAACCTGGTCGGGCTGGTCCTGGGCGCCTCGGTGGTGTTCCTCTTCTCCGGGCTCGCCATCAACGCGGTGTCCCGGTCGGCGGGGGCGGTGGTCTTCGAGGTCCGCCGGCAGTTCCGCGAGAAGCCCGGGATCATGAACTACACCGAGAATCCCGAGTACGGGCGGGTGGTCGACATCTGCACCAAGGACGCGCTGCGTGAACTGGCGACGCCCGGTCTGCTCGCGGTCCTCACCCCGATCGCCGTCGGCTTCGCCCTCGGCGTCGGCGCCCTCGCCTCGTTCCTGGCGGGCGCGATCGGCACCGGCATCCTGATGGCGGTCTTCCTCGCCAACTCCGGTGGCGCCTGGGACAACGCCAAGAAGCTCGTCGAGGACGGGCATCACGGCGGCAAGGGCAGTGAGGCGCACGCCGCGACCGTCATCGGCGACACCGTCGGCGACCCGTTCAAGG
>NZ_JCANQV010000026.1:0-32224 GCF_059553635.1 Candidatus Streptomyces philanthi | reverse complement strand
CTCGCGCCCGGGGGCCGGCAGACCGCCGTGCCCCGCCACCGGGCGGCCGCTGTCGATCCACAGCCCGCGCTCCAGGGGCAGCCGGACCAGCATCGGAATCCGCAGCTCCCCCGTCTCCGGGAGGCGCAGGTCCCCCAGCCGTACCGCCGGGGCACGCTCGGACGGGGCGTGGCAGCGCTCCCACACGGGGCTGTCCCAGCGGGCGCAGCAGGGCGGCAGGGCGGGCTCGACGACCTGTGACTCGGCGCGGAGCTGCGCGAGGTCCCGGTCGAGGACCTCCCGGGCGCGGGCGACGAGATCAGCGTGCCGGTCGCGGGCCTCGGCGCGGGCGCCGGAGGCCGTGGCCCCGAGGCGGCCGTGGGCGTCGGCGAGGGCCTCGTCGAGTTCCCGTTCCAGGCGGGAGGCGGCGAAGTCCGCCGCGCCGCGATAGGCGGCGACCGAGCGCGTCAGGTCCTCGAACATGCCCCAGACCTGGTGGTACAGCCGCTCTCCGCCGTCCCCGGGCGGGGCGGGGACGGTACCGGTCTCCGCCCGGCCGGCGGCGGCCTGCTGGATCCCGTCGGCCACTTCCGCCGCCCGCGGCACGCCTTGGTCGTGCAGCAGCGCGGTGAGGCCGGTGGCGTACCCCTGCCCGACCGCGCGGACCTTCCACGCCCCCTGTCTGCGGTACAGCTCCAGGGCCACCAGCGCGGTCTCGGCACCGAGGCCGGTGATCGTGTACGTGACGACGCCGGTGCCGTCCGGGTCCGCGACGACGACGGTGGGCGCGGCGGTGGCACCGAACGCGGCCGGGCCCGCGGCGCCCGCGGCCAGGGCGAGGAACACGCTCACCCGGTGCACGGCGGCGGGCAGCGCGTCCAGTTCCACCGTGACGCGGTGCCCGGCGGTCGCCGTCCGGGCGACCTCGGCGCCCGTGCGGCGCGGCGCGCCCGGACCGACGACGTCCGCGCCGTCCGCGACCACGCCCCGCTCGTCGCCGAGCGTCACTCCGGCCACGACGGGGACGTCCGCCGTGACCTGGATCTCCACCCGGGGCCGGTCCAGCGGATGGTTCTGCCCCCGGACCAGTTCGGCCGTCATCGGTGTCCCCCTGGAGGTCGTACGCCGGGCCCGGACGTGCGCCCGCAGCGGCCGGGGCCCGGCCTGCGGCGCGGTGGTTACAGGTGCGGCAGGATCGCCGGCACCACGTCCTGGAAGGTCCGTCCCTGGGACGGCTCTCCGATGGCGGTCATCTGCCAGCCGCCCGGCGTGCGGTGCACCTTCGACATGATCTGCGCCGTGTAGTCCCCGCCGCCGGTGAGGGTGTAGCGGGCCAGTTCCTGCCCGGTGGTCTCGTCGACGAGGCGGCAGAACGCGTCCTGCACCTCGGCGAACGTCTGGCCGGTGAAGGAGTTGACGGTGAACACGATCTGGTCGATGTGCACCGGGACGCGCGCGAGGTCGACCAGGACCGCCTCGTCGTCACCGCCCTGGCCCGCGCCGCCGACGAGGTTGTCGCCGGTGTGGCGCACGGAGCCGTCGTCGCTGACCAGGTGCTGGAAGAAGACGACGTCGACGGGCTGCTTCCCGGCGAACAGCACCGCCGAGGCATCCAGGTCGATCTCCCGGGTGCGCATCCCGAACAGTCCGCGGCGCGGCGCCGAACGCCACCCCAGTCCCATCCGCACCGCGGTCAGGGTCTCCCCACCGGACTTCGCCAGACTGATGCCCTGTCCCTTGGACAAGTTGACCGACACGCCATCCCCTCTCTGTGCTGTCCCCGCCCGCCTCTTGGGCGACGCCCCCGACCCTACGCACCGCCGCGGGCCGGTGCCGCACCCGGCCCGCGTTCTGTCGCGTTTCCGCACCGCGCCGGGCACCGGTTCACGGCTCCGGTGTCCGGCCCTCCGTCAGCGGACTCCGGCCTCCTTCATCTGCCGCAGTTCCTTCTTCAACTCCCCCACCTCGTCGCGGAGCCGGGCGGCGACCTCGAACTGGAGCTCCGCCGCGGCGGCACGCATCCTTTCGGTCATCTCCTCGATGATTCCGGCCAGTTCGGCGGCGGGCCGGTCCGTCGGCACGCCGGCCCCGGCGCCCTTGCCCTTCGCCGCCTTCCCGCCGAGCGCGGGGACGGACGCCTTGCCCTTGGCCCTGGCCGCCGCGCCGCTCTCCTTGCGGAATCCGGTACCGAGCAGTTCCTGGGTGTCGATCTCCTCGCGGGCGAGGGTCGCGACGATGTCGCCGATCTTCTTGCGGAGGGGCTGCGGGTCGATGCCCTTCTCCTTGTTGTAGGCGAGCTGCTTGGCCCGGCGGCGGTTGGTCTCGTCGATCGCCTTCTCCATCGCCGGAGTGATCTTGTCGGCGTACATGTGCACCTGGCCCGAGACGTTGCGCGCGGCACGTCCGATGGTCTGGATCAGCGCGGAACCGGACCGCAGGAAGCCCTCCTTGTCGGCGTCCAGGATGGAGACCAGCGACACCTCGGGCAGGTCCAGGCCCTCACGCAGCAGGTTGATGCCGACCAGGACGTCGTACTCGCCGGCCCGCAGTTCGCGCAGCAGCTCCACCCGGCGCAGGGTGTCCACGTCGCTGTGCAGATAGCGGACCTGGATGCCCAGTTCGAGGAAGTAGTCCGTGAGGTCCTCGGCCATCTTCTTGGTGAGCGTGGTGACCAGAACCCGCTCGTCCTTCTCGGTGCGCTTGCGGATCTCGTGCACGAGGTCGTCGATCTGCCCCTCGGTGGGCTTGACGACCACCTCGGGGTCGACCAGTCCGGTGGGGCGGATGATCTGCTCCACGAAGCCGTCCCCGCGCGACAGCTCGTACTTGCCGGGGGTCGCCGAGAGGTAGACCGTCTGGCCGATGCGCTCCAGGAACTCCTCCCACTTCAGCGGGCGGTTGTCCATCGCGGACGGCAGCCGGAAGCCGTGCTCCACCAGCGTCCGCTTCCGGGAGGCGTCGCCCTCGTACATCGCGCCGATCTGCGGGACGGTGACATGCGACTCGTCGATGACCAGCAGGAAGTCGTCCGGGAAGTAGTCGAGGAGGGTGTTGGGCGCGGAGCCGGGCTCACGGCCGTCCATGTGCATCGAGTAGTTCTCGATGCCCGAGCAGGAGCCGACCTGCCGCATCATCTCGATGTCGTAGGTGGTGCGCATGCGCAGCCGCTGGGCCTCCAGGTGCTTGCCCTGCTTCTCCATGGTGGCCAGGCTGTCCGCCAGCTCGGCCTCGATCCCGGCGATGGCGCGCTCCATGCGCTCGGGGCCCGCGATGTAGTGGCTGGCCGGGAAGACGTAGAGCTCCTGGTCCTCGCTGATCACCTCGCCCGTGAGCGGGTGCAGCGTGGAGAGGGCCTCCACCTCGTCGCCGAACATCTCGATGCGGACGGCGAGCTCCTCGTAGACCGGGAAGATCTCGATGGTGTCGCCGCGGACCCGGAACGTGCCGCGGGTGAAGGACACGTCGTTGCGGGTGTACTGGATGTCGACGAACCGGCGCAGCAGCGCGTCGCGGTCGATCTCCTGGCCGACCTTGAGCGGCACCATCCGGTCGACGTACTCCTGGGGCGTGCCCAGGCCGTAGATGCACGAGACGGACGCGACCACGACGACGTCGCGGCGGGTGAGCAGGGAGTTCGTCGCGGAGTGCCGCAGCCGCTCGACCTCCTCGTTGATGGAGGAGTCCTTCTCGATGTACGTGTCGGACTGCGGTACGTACGCCTCGGGCTGGTAGTAGTCGTAGTACGAGACGAAGTACTCGACGGCGTTGTTCGGCAGCAGCTCGCGGAATTCGTTGGCGAGCTGGGCGGCGAGCGTCTTGTTGGGCGCCATGACGAGTGTCGGGCGCTGCAACTTCTCGATCATCCACGCGGTGGTGGCCGACTTTCCGGTACCGGTCGCGCCCAGCAGGACGACGTCCTTCTCACCGCCGCGGACGCGCCGCTCCAGCTCGGCGATGGCCGCCGGCTGGTCGCCGCTGGGCTGGTAGGGGCTGACGACCTCGAAAGGCGCCACCGTGCGTTCGATCTTCGATACGGGCCGCATGGCATCCACGGTACGACCCACCACTGACATCCGACGCCGCACATCCCCTGACCTGCCGTTTCCCGCCGCTCGCGGGGCTCTCGCGGGCACGGGCGGCGCTGCCTTCTTCCCCTCCCCCGCGCCCCGCCGGATAGGTACACCAGATCGAAGGGTGACAAGGCGACGGCCGAGATGCGTCGCCGCCGCGCCTCCGGCAAGTTGGACTCGGGCGTGCGTCCGGGGGACGGCCGTTCCGGCCCCTCGGAAGCGGTGCCCGGGTGCGTCCTGCTCTCCCCGCCTCCTGTCCACGACGTCACGAGGAGTCCGTATGCGCATTCGCCCCGCCGCCACCGCCACCGGTGTGCTTCTGGGCCTGGTCACGCTCGTCGTCTCCGCACCGGCCTCCGAGGCCGCACAGGTCCGCCGCACCGCCCTGACGATCGCGCACCGCGGTGCCTCGGCGTACGCGCCCGAGAACACCCTCGCCGCGATCGACACCGCACGGCGGATGGGGTTCCGCTGGGTCGAGAACGACGTCCAGCGCACCAAGGACGGCGTGCTGGTCGTCCTGCACGACACCTCGCTCGCCCGGACCACCGACGTCAAGAAGGTGTTCCCCGGCCGCGCCCCCTGGAACGTCGGGGACTTCACGCTCCGCGAGATCAAGAGGCTGGACGCGGGCCGCTGGTTCGGGGCGAAGTTCACGGGCGAACGGGTTCCCACCCTGAAGGACTACATGAACGAGGCCGAGCACAACCACCAGAGCGTGCTGCTGGAACTGAAGTCGCCGCAGCTGTACCCGGGCCTGGCACGGCAGACGCTCCAGCAGCTGAGGAGCCAGGGGTGGCTCGACCCGTTCCACGTCAGGCACCGTCTGGTCGTCCAGAGCTTCGACCGGGAAGCGATCAGGACGGTCCACGCGCTGCGTCCCGACGTCACGACGGGCTTCCTCGGCAATCCCGCCGTCACCGACCTGCCCGCGTACGCGGCGTTCTGCGACCAGATCAACCCCGTCCACGGCGCGGCGAGCCGGGCCTATGTCGCCGCCGTCCACGCGCTGCGCGGCCCGCACCACCGCGCGATGCGGGTCAACACCTGGACGGTCGACGACGCCGCGACGGCCACCAGGGCCGCCGGTGCGGGCGTCGACGGGATCATCACCAACAAGCCGGACGTGGTGCGCCGCGCCCTGGAGGACCGCGGCCACTGAGCGCGACGGGCGGAGGAGGGGCGCGGCCGGCCCGTCCGCCGCCGTCCGTGGCACGGCCTACGCTGAACACGTGACGAACGCAGAGCACGCCGCGGGCGCGGACGGGGTACGGGACGAGCAGCGGCGCGACTGGGCCTGGAAACGGCTGGACACCCCGATCGGGCCGCTGCTGCTGGCCGCGACGCGCAAGGGCCTGGTCCAGGTCGTCTTCCACGCCGACGAGCGGCTGTCACGCCGTGCCCTGGCCCGTCTGACCAGTGTTTTCGGCTCACCTCCCGTTATGGAGACCCCGCCGCTGGCGGTCGCCGAGGCCGAACTGACCGCGTACTTCGCGGGTGACCTGCGGGCCTTCACCGTCCCCCTGGACTGGTCCCTCATCGCGGGGTTCGCCTCCCGGGTCCTGCACGCCCTCGCCGCCGATGTGCCCTACGGCAGCGTCGTCGGCTACCAGTACCTCGCCGACCGGGTGGGCGAGCCGGGCGCGGCCCGCGCGGTGGGCGCGGCGATGGGGGCCAATCCGCTTCCGGTCGTCGTCCCCTGCCATCGGGTGGTGGCCAGCGACGGCGGGATCGGCGGTTTCGGCGGAGGTCTGGAGACCAAGCGGCAGTTGCTGGCGCTGGAGGGCGTACTGCCCGCGCCGCTGTTCTGATCCTCGGGGTGCCCGGCCGCGGCCTCGCGCCTTCCCCCTACGACCACCGCAATCCGCTCGCAGTGTGAATGCGCAGGTCAGAGGCGATTGTCAGTGGTGTGCCCTACGTTTTCCGGCAGCGGGGAAGGTCACAGGGACCGCCCCGGGAGGGGATCGTCATGTCCGAGTCCACCACGTATCTGGAGCTCTCCCAGGAGGGCGGCGGGGCGCACAAGTTCTACGAGGTGTCGGTGCGGGACACGGTCGTCTCGGTCCGCTACGGGCGGATCGGTGCGGCCGGCCAGCAGCAGACATCGACGTTCCCCACGCCGGAGAAGGCCCGGGCGGCGGCCGCCAAGAAGATCGGCGAGAAGGTCCGCAAGGGCTATGCGCCGGCGGTCCGCGGACAGCGCGCCGCCCGTCCGGTGACACGGCGCCAGGTCACCTCCGCCCCGTCGACGGCGCGTGCGGTGGCGCCGGTGCTGTGGCGGTTCCGTACCGGTGCCGCCGCGTTCGGGATCCACGTCGCGGAGGACCGCTGCTGGGTCGGCAACCAGAACGGCGATGTCTACACCCTCGGCCACGACGGCGAGGTGCTGGCCCGCTACCAGCTCCCCGACGGCGTCAAGTGCCTGGTGGCCGACGACTTCTGGATCTACGCCGGCTGCGACGACGGCACGGTCTACGACCTCTCCTCGAAGCTGCCGTTCGCCGCCTACACCATCGCCGCCGACGTCGACATCTTCTGGCTGGACATCCACGAGGGCATCCTGAACGTCTCCGACCGGAGCGGCGGACTGACCGTCATCGACCACGAGGACGAGTACCAGTGGTCACGGCGGAGCGACGGCGACCACGCCTGGATGGTGCGCCGTGACCCGCGCGCCGTCTACCACGGCCACCAGCGCGGAGTGACGGCCTACGCCGCCGACGGCAGCGGCGAGCTGTGGCACACCGCGACGAAGGGTTCGGTGCTCTTCGGCTGGCAGGAGGCCGACGCGGTGTACGCCGGCACGGACCGCCGGGTGGTGCAGCGCCTGTCGAAGGACGGCGGCACACTGGAGGCGACCTACGCGTGCGACACCGTCGTCTATTCCTGCGCCACCGCGCCCGGCGGCCGCTATGTGTTCGCCGGGGACAACGCGTCGTCGGTGTACTGCTTCGACGCCGACGGCACCCGGCTGTGGAAGCTGGGTACCGGGGGCGGTTCCGCGCTGTCGATGCAGTACCTGGACGAGAAGCTCTACATGGTGACCACCGACGGGTCGCTGGTCTGCGTGGACGCGAGCGACGCCGCCATCGCGGCGGCCCGTTCCGGCACGGTCCCGGTCGCCCGGGACATCAAGTCGGCCGCCGCGCTGCCCACGTACACCCCGTCGGCCACGGTGCGGACGGTGGCGGCGGACGCCGCGTCGGGAATCGTGGTGGAGTGCGTCCAGGAGAACGGCAGGCTGCGGGTGCACGTGGTCTCGGAGGGCTACGACTCCTCCTGGAACGTGCAGTTCCCCCGGCACATACGCCGCGCCGGGGCGCGCTATGTGGTCGACGAGCTGTCGGCGGCCTCGGGTGGCTTCTACCGCGTACGCGGCGAGATCCGGCAGCTCGGCTGACGGGCCGGGCCGCTTCCGCGGGGCGCGTTCAGCTCCTTGTGTGCCACGCCGGGCGGTGGGGGTCGTCCGCCCGCACCACGACGTCGGCGGTCTCCTCGGGGTGTGCCTCCGCGTCGTAGCGGGCGAACGCGGGAAAGGTCCAGCGCTCGGCCCGCGGGGTGCGGCGCGCCAGCGCGGCCGGAGAGAGCCTGAGGTGAACGGCGAGGTCGAAGGGGAACCCATGACCGAGCAGGAGGGGGCCGTGGAGCACCAGCACACCACCGGGCGGCAGTTCCCGGTACGGGCTGCGCGTGGCCCGGTCCTTCTCCGGGTCCCAGAGGTCCGGCAGGATCCGCCCGGTGCCTCCGGGGTCCAGGGGCCGGAACACCTCCCGCCACAGGGCTCCGCGGTCGAACCATGCGTCATAGTAGGCGTCGGGGTCCTCCCGCCCGTACTCCAGGCGCAGGGAGGCGGGCCGGAGGAAGCCGTGGGTCCCGACGCGGTGCACGGCCCTGCCGCGCAGGCGCAGGGCCTCGGCGAGCCGGGTCGCCGGCGCCCGCGGATCAGCGGCCGGCGCCCCGTCGACCGCCACGCGCAGCCAGGGGCCGCCGTCGTGCGCGGGCGTCGCGGCGATGCGCGTGGCGAGCGCGTCGGCCAGCCGTTCCCAGGTGATCGGTTCGAGCCGCACCCCGCCATTGTGCCCGGCGGAGGAGTGCGGCCGGCCTCCGGTCAGCGGGCCGGTGGAGCGCCCGGCCCGCGGGAGATGCCGCCGGAGATCACACCGGCCTGGATCACCACGTCGTGCTGCACCCCGCCGCTGATGGTGTTGTGCACCTCCACCACGGTCTCCGCGCCTCCCGGCGACCGCAACCCGTCCAGCAGGGCGCGGAGTTCTTCGGCGGCCTCGGGCTCCTCGCGCAGCAGGCGGGCCAGCCGCATCCGCCAGACGGCGGTGACTCCGGCCGTCCCGTCGGCGTCCTCGTGCTCCCGTGCCTCGACCGCGTCGGCGCGCGACACCTCCAGCTCCCCTTCGAGCGCCGGTTCGTCCGCCGCGCCACGGCGGCGGGCGAGGAAGGCCACCACCCGCCGGCGCACCTCGGCCCAGCCCTCCGACGTCATCTGCTGCACCAGCGCCGTCGCACCGGCCGTGGCGAGCGCCGTCAACTCCGCGTCCATCACAACTCCTTGCCCCTCGGCCGTCGTCCGTCCGCCGGAGTACCGACGGTATGCCACCGTGCCGCGCCCCGTCCTCCGTCCCGCGGACGAGACGGAGGACAGGCGTGTGGGCCGTGCCCGGCGCGGCTCAGCCCTGTCCGGTGTCCGGGCGTGCCGCGCCGTAGCGGCTGATCTCGGCCGCCGCTTCCTTCGTCGCCTCGATCACGCTCTCCGGCGCGTGCGGCATCGCGGTCTTGAGCTTGAGCAGCAGCACGGCCCCCATGATGGTGCCGTCCCACATGATCGGCGCCGCGCAGGAGTTCCACCCGGCCATGCACTCCTCGTAGCCGAGTGCGTGACCGAGGTCGCGGACCTCGGCGAGGGAGGCCAGCAGGGCCTCGTTGTCGCGGTAGACGCCGGGACCGGCCTGCTCGGGGACGGGTTCGGCCAGGACCCGCTGCTGGGTGACGTCCGGCAGATAGGCGAGGATCGTCCGGCCGGAGGCGCCGGTCCGCAGCGAGCGTGTCACGGAGAGGACGTCCCGGGGTGTCATGCCCAGTTCGGCGAGGTCGGAGTCGCCGACGGCCATGTCGACGCACTGGCGCTGGGCCCCGGCGAACGGCGCGACCATGTAGAGGAACGCCAGCCCGCCGTCGGTGGCCGCCCGCAGTTCGCGGAGCACGGTCTGCGAGGCGGCGCCGTCGAGCCGGTGGTCCAGGGCGGTGAAGGCGAGCTGTGCCGCGGAGGTCCGCAGCCGGTAGAGGCCGCGGTCCACGCGCTCGAAGATGCGCTGATATATGCCGGACTGGAGGATGCGGTAGACGACCGAGTCGTCCAGGCCGGTGAACTCGGCGATCTCCCCCGGTCCGTGGGCCGAACCGCCGAGTTCGGCGAAGGCCGTCTGGACCAGGAACACCCGTTCGGCATGGCTGGATCCCGATGCCCGGGTTCCGGCACCGGCGTTCTTCGGGGTATGGCGCGCGGCCTTCGCGCGGGCCGTGCCCCGCGCCGTGGTGCGGTCCGACGCGGTGATGCTGTTGCCCATCGTGTGTTCTCTCCCCTGACTGTGGTCCGCGGCCGTGGGCGCGCGGAGTTCCGGTGCGGGCCCGCCCGTCCTCCGCCGGCGCGGGGCCGCCGCCGGGGACGCCCGCGGATACGGGCGGTGTCTCAGCGGTTGACGTCGAGGGCGAGCTTCCCGGTCGGCGTACGGTCGGCCAGTTCCCGGTGCACCCGCGCGGCTTCGCCGAGGGCGTGGACGGTGCCGGTCAGCGGCTTCAGCGAGCCCGCCGCGACCGCGTCGAACAGCGCCCGCATCGAGGCCTGGAGGGCCGTGCGGTCGGCGTAGAGCTGGGGGAGCCAGAATCCCGACACGGTGAGGGAGCGCTCCATCAGGTACCGGGTCGCCACACTCGCCATCTCGCCGCTCGCGTAGCCGTACACAGCGAGGCGGCCGCGCGGCGCCACGGCGGCGAGGGTCCGTTCGAAGGTGGCTCCGCCGGTCATCTCCAGCGCCGCCTGGACGGGTCCGCCGGCCGCGTCGACGATACGTTCCGTCAGATCCTCGGCGGTCGAGTCGACCACGGCGTGGGCGCCCAGTTCCTCGGCGGTCCTGCGCTTACCGGGAGAACTGGCGAGGGCGACGACCTTGGCACCGGCGCGCGCGGCGAGTTGTACGGCCAGGGAGCCGAGGCCCCCGGCCGCGGCCGGGACGACCACGGACTCGCCCTCGGTGAGCCGCAGCACGGTGAACAGCAGGTGCCAGGCACTGTTCCCCTGGAGCGCCAGCGCGACGGCCTGCTCGTCGCTGATGCCGTCGGGAACGTCCCAGGTCACACGGCGGTGCAGCAGCGCGCGCTGGGCATAGCCGCCGCCACGGGTCAGTCCGACGACCCGGCGGCCGCCGACGGTGCCCACGACCTCGTTCCCGGGGATGTAGGGCAGTTCCACGGGCGCGAGGTAGGAGTTCCCCCGGACGTGCACATCCGCGTAGTTGACGCCGGCCAGGGACACCTCGATCAGCGCGTGTCCGGCCCGCGGCTCAGGCTCGGGGACCTCCTCGACCCGCAGCACGTCCGGGCCGCCGAACTCTCGCATGACAATCGCGCGCACGACTCTCCCTCGGGTATCCAGCGCTGTGTCCGCACAGGGTAGGCACGGCGTTCGCGAGCACGGGAGAACCCGACCGTTTCAGGCCAACCACCAGGCACTTTCCCGCTCTGTTGCCATGCGCCCCGCGAGAAACGCCGGTGGGCTTTCTCGCCTCGCGAGAAGACAACCGGGCGTTTTCCCGGTATTGGCCCGTTTTGCCATAGATCTACGCGCGGGTACGCTCCGGGTGGCTCCCGTTCGTCCCTCGGGCGCACTCGGCTACCACATGCGATCTCCGCGCCCTACGATCCGGTGTCGTGTCCGCCGTCGGCAGCATGTGACGGCCGCGCCCTGAGGGCCGGACGCGATCCGCGGGACAGGGGCGCCCGTCCACCGCGTAGGTGACGGGCGGGTCGCGGAGTACGCGACCGGGCCTGCGACGGGGTGTGCACGGGCTGAGGGGGAATCGAGATGCGGAAATCCGGTGACGGTATACGCGCCTTCGCTCCGGCGTGCAGAGATCCTCAACGGGCGGCGTCACCACCGTCCGCGCAGGTCCGTCTGCTGCGGACCGCCTCCGCCTCGCTCCCCGCGTGGTCGGCCTCGCTGACGGCCGCCACCGGCGCCGTCCTCGCCGCCGCGCTCCGGCGGACCCGCCCGGCCACGGCACCGCCGTTCCTCACGGCGCCGCAGGTCCGTCCGGGAACCGTGCGACCCCACCCAGAAAGAGGCTGCTCATGACGTCTGCGAACCACCCGAGCAGCAGCGGGCTCCACTTCACCCATCCGTACCTCGCCGTCGTCCTCGGCGGCGGTATCACCGGCCTGCTGGCCGCCGCCGCACTGTCCGGGCACGCCGATGTGATCCTCGTCGAGCGGGACATGGTGCCCGGGACCGACGCCGTCTTCCAGATCCTCCCGCAGCCCCGGCACACCCATCTGCCGGCCACGGGCGGCGCGGACGTCATCGAGGAACTGCTGCCCGGCGTCACGGACCAGTGGCTGGCCGAGGGCGCCCGCCGCCTGCCGATGCCCGCCCCACTCACGGGGCGGACGCGCCGCAGGCCGCGGCCCGAGTACCTCATCGCCTGCTCGCACGACCTTCTCGACCGGGTCGTACGGGAGCGCGTACGGGCCCTTCCGGGCGTGACCGTCCTCGACGAGACCGAGGCCGGGGAGCTGACGGGCACGGCCGAGGACGTCACCGGCGTACGGGTGACGGACACCCTCACCGGCGCGGTACGGCGTCTGGACGCGGATCTCGTGGTGGACGCCACCGGCCGGGGGTCCGGGACGCCGGAACGGTTGGCCGCCCTCGGTCTGCCCCGGGTACGCGAGGAGTCCGTGGACACCGGTGTCGTCTCCGCCACACGGATCTTCCGTGCCCCGCGCGGTACCGGCGGCCAGACGGTCGTCGTGGCCTGCGGGGAGCCCGGCGCAGCGGGGCGGCGCGCGATGCTGGTCCCCATCGAGGACGAACGCTGGCTGGTGACGCTCTCCGGCTTCCCGGGCGACGGCCCGTCGCCGCGCGCCGACCGGTTCGTACCGTTCGCCCGCGGCACCGGCAACGGCCTTATCGGGGAACTCATCGACGGTGCCGAACCGTTGAGCGAGGTGCGACTGTCCCGCGAGAGCGCCGACCGCCGGCGCCGCTACGAGGATCTGGAGTCCTGGCCCACGGGGTTCGTCGCGCTCGGCTCGGCGGTGGCGGCCTTCAACCCGGTGTACGGGCTGGGGTTACCGGTGGCCGCCGGAGGCGCACTGGCCCTGCGTAACGCGCTGCGCCGGTACGACCTGGACGATCCCGTGCTGGCGCACAACGCGCAGCGGAACATCGGCCGCGCCGTCCAGGCCCCGTGGGCGCTGGCCACCGGACGCGACATCCGCCACCCCGGCACCACCGGGCAGCGGCCCCCCACCACCGGCCGACCCACCCGCGGCTCCTTGCACCGCCCGCTGCGCACCACGCCCTCCCGGCCCTCGCTGCGGCGGGGCCGCCCCGACCCCGGCTCGCTGAGCTGCCCGCTTCCTCCTCCTTTCCCTCCCTCCTCGGCACGCAACGGCGTACTGCCACTGCCGCACCCGTTGATCACGCCGCCCGCCCAGACGGCCTTCCCCGCGACGGCCCTGCCGCCCGCCACCTCCGAGCCGCTGTCACCGAACGGCGGCCGGAGGTCCCCGGATCCGGCATCGGCCGGACGATCCGCCCCACCCGGAGCCGAGGGACCGGCCGCGTCCGGGGGCCCTGCCACCGGGTCCGCCGCTCCCGCCGCCCCTACGTCTCCGGCCGAGAGGTGGCCCTGCCAGGGGCGGCGGCCTTGGTCGAGTTATTAGGCGGGCACACGCCTGCCACGCCTCCCGCCCCCTGGCTTACGGTGGGAGGCATCGCGCAGGGAGCCGATCACGTCCAGGAGGTTGCAGACACCGGTGACAGGTGCTACAGGGGATCGCCCGGGAGCCGGGAGCCGGGAGCCGGGAGCCGGGAGCCGGGAGCCGGGAGCCGGGAGCCGGGAGCCGGGAGCCGGGAGCCGGGAGCCGGGAGCCGCTGGCGACTGTGCGCGTCCAAGTGTTGCCGGTGCCGACACCAGTCTTGGGCTGCTCCCGCCACTGCGGGTGCCGGTCGGTGTGGATCCCGAACGCTGGCGCACGTTCCCCGGAAAACGGACCGTTGTGGTCGTCGCCCGGACCGTTACCTCGACGGTCCGCGTCCTCGACGTTCTGGTGCCCGTGTTCCGTGACGATGCCCGCGTCGATGTGGTCTTCGTCTTCGACCCCACGTCCGCCTTCAACGGCGGCGTCCATGATCTGATCCACTCCGCCGAAGCCCGGATACTGCCCTGGCACCAGTTCGCCGAGATCTCCCCCGACCTGGTCATCACGGCCACCGAGAACGCCGATCTCGCGGTGACCCGGCACACCGCCCCGGTACTCGTTCTGCCGCACGGTGTCGGCTTCCACAAAGTCGTACCGGACTCCCGCAGCGAACAGGACCGCCTCGCCGGCCTGGTGCCGGACGCCCTGCTCCGCAGCGGTCGCGCCCGGCTCGCCATCTCGCACCCGGACCAGGCCGCCCAACTGGCTGCCGCGCATCCGTTGACGGCGGGCCGTACGCTGCTGATCGGCGACCCGTGCCACGACATGCTCCTCAACGGGAGGGACCTGCGGGCCGATTACCGTGCGGCGCTCGGTGTCGACGACGGCCGCCGGCTGATCGTGCTCAGCTCCACATGGGGCAAGCGGTCGCTTCTGGGCCGGGATCCCGCGCTGCCCGCCCGGCTGCTCGCCGAACTGCCGCTGGACGAGTACGCCGTCGCCCTCGTCACCCACCCCAACATCGTCTCCGCTCACGGCGCTCACCACGTCCGTTCCGTGCTGGACTCGGCCCTCGGCGCAGGGCTGCTGCGGATACCCCCGACAGCCGGATGGCAGGCGGCGTTGCTCGCCGGTGACCTGCTCATCGGTGACCACGGTTCGGTCACCTTCTACGGCGCCGCCCTGGGGACGCCGCTGATCTTCGGCACGTTCAGCGAGGACGAAGCGGTGCCCGGCACGCCCATGGCGGAGTTGGGGCGGCTCGTACCGCGCCTCGTGCCGGACACCCCGCTCCTCCCCCAGATCGAGCGCGCACTCACCGACGCTGCCTTGGACGGGGACGACCTCGTCCAGCGGCTGCGCAAGATCGGCGACAGCGCGCTGACCGCACCGGGCCACGCCCTCCCCCGTCTACGCCGGACCATTTACGGCCTCCTCCGTCTCAAGGAGCCAACCGGCCCGATCCCTCGTTACGCACCTGACGCTCCCCGTCCGGCGGAGCCCCGGTCAGCCGTCACCGCGACGTACGCCACCACGAGCATCGAGGACGGACCCGTCGGCCCTCATGTGACCGTCCACCGCGCACCGGCCGTCGTCGCGGGTTTCGCCACACCGTCCGGCACCGGCCCAGGAACGGTGGACGGTGCCGCTGCCGAGGGCGACCCCAGCACGCCTTCCTCCCACGGTCCCTTCCGTCATCTCTCCTGCACCGACCGCGAACGTGACCGGCGCCTTTCCGAGAGCGCATCGGTCCTGGTCCGTCACACCCCTGCCGGGACATCTGTCGCAGCCGACGCCTGGCTCTCGGACACACTGTGCCGCTTCCCCGGCTGCCTGATCGCCGCTTCGTCCGTCGTGGGCGGCGGGTACCGGATCGGGCTCCGTGACGGTCGCCTCGTCGAGGCGTCGGTCACCGGCCCGTCCCACGACGCGGCGATACCAGCGGCCCTCGTCTACGCGTTGCTCCGCTCGGAACGCTCTCTGGAGAGCACGGACCTCGTCAGCCTGACCCTCGGTGACCGCACCGAGGACGCCGCTCTCCGGGTGATCCAGCGCCCCGGACGCGACTGACGGTCCCCACCGTCACGGCCCCGTGCCCGTCCTTCCCCGCCACCCTGATCAGTCGCCATCCCCCTGTCCTCGTTCTCCGGTCAGCGTGCGCCGCAGTTCCTCCGCACGCGGGCTGCCGCCCTTTTCGTAGATCTCCAGCGCTCTCGTCAGATACCGCCGCCACGTTTCACGTTCGCCGCGTTCCGCGGCCAGGGCGGCCAGCGTCTCGCACGCCTGCGCCTCGTAGTGGACCGCTTCTCGCTCCCGCAGCATCGCGACGGCCTGCTCCAGGACCGTGACCGCCTCATCGCCTCGTCCGCGCGCCCGGAGGACCCCTCCGAGCGACGCCAGTGCCCGTGCTCCCATCCGGCGGTCGTCGATGGCCAGGAAACGGTCGTACGCCTCCCGCAGCGTCCGCTCCGCCTCGTCCGTACTCCCGACGGCGTCCTGTGCGCATCCCAGGAAGTACATGCCGATGGCGATACCCCGCTCGTCCCCCGCGGCGCGGTAGAGCGTCATCGCCTCCTGATACGTCGTGACGGCGCGGTGCGGGTCGCGCAGGTCCCAGTACCGTCCGTAGAACTCGCGTGCCGAGGCCCGGAGGAGGGTGTCGCCGGATGTGTCCGCGCGGGCGACAGCGGTCTCCAGCTCCTCCCGGGCCCGGTCCAGTTCGTCGCGGTCCAGCAGGGGACGGGACAGCAGGGTACGCAACCGGGCCTCGGCCGCCGGATTGCCGTCCGCCGCGGCTTCACTCGCACCCAGTTCCCCGGAACAGGCCCAGTCGTTCAGGTACCGCCGGTTGAGATAGAGCGCCGTCAGAGCCTCGGCGAGTTCCCATGCGGACCGGTGCCACCCGTGGTCCGCCGCGGCCCGCTGGACGGCCAGCAGCTCGGCCCGCCAGGTGTCCATCCAGTCGAGCGCGGTCCGCCGGTCGGCGAAGGCGAAGGGCTGGTCGGCGGCGCTCAGCCGCTCGACGTGGCCTCCTATGCGCATCCGCCGCCCCATGACGGCCAGATCCGCGTGCGCGGCCCGGGTCAGGAAGTGGTCGACGCTCCGCCGCACCGCGGCCGTGCGCTCCGTCTCGCTGTCGGCCAGAGCCTGTTCGCGGGCGTGGAGCCGGACCAGGTCGTGGAAGTCGTAGCGGCCGTCGGCCGCCACCATGACCAGGTTCGCCGTTTCCAGGGCGTCGAGCCATCGCTGGGCTTCGGCGGTGGTGTGTCCGGTGAGTGCCGCGGCAGCGGCCGTGTCCCAGCGGCGGCCCGGGTAGAGGCCGAGCAGCCGGTACAGCCGGGCCGCTTCCGGCGGCAGGGCCTCGTACGCGATTCCGAAGACCGCCGCCACCATGCGCTTCCCTCCTATGTGCAGTGCGTCCAAACGGCTCCTTTCCTCGGCGAGTTCGTCCGCCAGGGACTCGACCGGCAGGCTGGGGCGCGTCACCAGCCGCGCGGCGGCCACATGGAGGGCCACCGGGAGGCCGCCGCAGTACTCCACGATGCGTTCGGCGGCCTCGGAGGCGGACCCGATCCGCTCGTCTCCACACAGCTGCACCAGCAGTTGCTTCCCGTGCTCGGGAGCCAGCGGCTCCAGCGACATCAGTCGCGCGCCGTCCCCCATCAGTTCGCCGAGTCTCTCCTGGCTCGTCACCAGGACGGCACTGCCGGGGCCTCCGGGGATGAGTGCCCGTACCTGCGCCGGTTCGGTGACGTCGTCCAGGACGACCAGTACGCGTTCCGCTGCGGTGCGGCTGCGGAACAGGGCCGACAGTTCTCCCAGAGAGGCCGGCAGGTACTGGTCGTCAACGCCGAGCGCGCGCAGGCAGCGGCTCACTCCGGCCGAGACATCCCCTCCCGCCTGGGCCCGCAGTTCGGTGAAATCGACGTAGAACTGCCCACCGGGGAACCGGTCCGTCTCCTTCTGCGCCCATCTCCGTACCGTGGCGCTCTTGCCCACCCCGGCCAGCCCGCTGAGTACCGCGACGCGTGGTACTCCGGTGTCCTGGCCCGCCCAGCCGTCGAGGGCCTTCAGGACGGGTTCCCGGTCGACGAACTGCGGCAGCCCCGGCGGCACCTGCCGGGGCACCGGCATCTCGGGCCGCGGCATCTCGATCCGCGGCCCGATCCACACTCCGCCCTCGATCCCGCCCGCCTGTACCACCGGCCCGTGTACGTCTCCTGAGGCATCGTTACGGACGCCTCCGTCTCCCGCGCCGAACGTCTTCACCGTGACCTCGCCCTCCCCGTCGGCCTGCCTTGCGGCCCCGTTCCTCCGAAACGCTACTCGACACCGGCCGCGGCGCGGGGAGCCTGTGGATAACTCTCCGAGCGGCAGGTGGCGCGGGCCTGCCGCGGTCAGGCGCGGGTGGTGGAAGAGGATCGCGGGGGCTTCTGGGACAGGCCGAGCAGGCGGTGGGCGAAGGTCAGTTGAGCATGCGGATCACGGGTGGGGGCGTGTGCCTGGGCGCGGTGCGCGGGAAGGCGTTCGACCGTTGTGGTGCCGGTCTCGGACTCGAGGGCGGGGGCGTAACCGGCGGCGCGGAGTGCCTTCAGGGTGTCGTCCGGTGCGCTTCCGCTGACCAGGACGGTGGGGGCGATGGCGCGCAGGCTCAGGTCGTGGAGATCGCGGTGGGCGGCGAGTTCGGCGATGAGGGCTTCGTCGTCGGAGCGGATGCAGCAGGCGGTGGGCAGCACTCGCATCCGGCCGTGGGTGCGGGCGACGTCCCGGACGAGGTAGTCGAGGGAGTGCGGCAGATTGCCGTTGGCCGAGACGGCGGCGAGGTCGGTGAGGAGGGCGTTCGCGTGCCGGCCGGTGTCCAAGGCACGGCGTACGGAAGCGGGGGTGAAGCGCCAGGTGGCGGCATGGTCCTCGGACTCCCGGTCGGCGGCAGAGGCGAACAGTGCTGCCAGGGCGGCGGTGGGGCGGCCGGGGACGACGGCCGTGAGGTCCGCCTGGAAGTGGGCGTGGGTGAGGAGGGGCGGGAGCAGGTCGTGCAGGAGTGTGCCGAGGTCGTGCGGATCGGTGAGGAGGGCGGCGCCCAGGGGTGTGAGGCTGCCGTGGGCGACGAGGCCCAGGAAGGCCGCTTCGTGGAGGGTGTGGGCCGCGCGTTCTTCCGCCGTCGGCTGGGCGGTGACGGCGAGGGGGCGGTGCCAGTCGGCGGCGCGCAGAAGGTCCCGCAAGGGGGTCGACCCGTCGTGGGTGTCGGGTTCGAGAGGTGGCAGGGGTGCTCCGGTGCCGGGAGTGACGGTGGCGAGAGCGGCCAGCACTGCGTGGCGGAGGGCGGGGGCGTACCGGTCGTGGCCCCGGACCAGTGCGGTCGGTGTCTCGCCGAAGGGGGTGTGGGTGGGGATGTCCCACAGCCCGGACCATGCGGTGAGCAGGGGCGCGAGACGTTCTCCCGGCATGCCGGTGAGCCAGCCGTCGTAGGCGCTGGTGGGGAGCGCGGTGATGCCGGAGGGCGTACGGGTCAGCGCGATCAGACCGGCGGCGAGAGCGAGGTCGAGGAGGAGGCGGGTGCGGGCTTCGGTGGTGCCGGACGCCTTGGCCAGCCGTTTGATCTCGCGGACGGTCAGGCCGCCCGATTTACGCAGTGCGGCCGGCTGGACCGCCAGCGCTCCGAGGAGGCGGTCGACGGTGGTGGCGACGGAGGAGAGGGCCGCTCCGGCCTCGTCGCGCAATGCGGAGGGTGTGAGCGCGCGGGCGACCGGGTGGGCAGGGGTGACCGGCGCGGGGCGCGGGGCGGTGGGGGTGAAGGGGCCGAGTGGGTGGGCGGCCAGGAGCTGCGGGATACGCGGGGGGACAAGGATCCGGCCGTCCTCCGCGGGAGCGGCGAGGCCGTTGTCGTAGAGGGAGTGCAGGGCGGCCTCAGCGGCGGTGCGGGTCGGTCCCGGTGCGGTGGCGCCGAGCGCGGCGTAGGCGTCCTCGGGTGGGACGGGTTCTGCGGCCAGACGGGGGAACGACAGGCGGTGTGCCATCAGCGACTGGTAGTCGGCGCCGGGTGAGGGAGCGGCGGGCGCCGGGGCGTCGCTCGCGGTGCGTTCCTGACTGAGGCCGGCGGTGGCGGCCAGTACCTGGAGCTGTGGGTGGTCGAGGTGCAGCACCAGGGTGTGGAGGGTTTCGTACGACCACAGCGCGCCGGCCAGGCCGCGCAGATCCGTGGCGGCGGGGCGGCGGGAGAGCGGTTCGGCGTGCCGTATGAGCAGGGCGGCCAGTTGCTCCGGGGTGCGCCGGGCGAGGGATCGGGTGAGTGCGTCGAGACCTTCCACCGGCCCGAGGTTAGCCGCCTCGTGTCCCGGGGGCCGTCACGGGGTGAGGAGGCTGGTGAGGGCGGCGAGGGGATCGGGGTCCGCGGGCCCGGTGGGCCACCAGTCCTCGGCCCCGGGGTCGGTTTCGTAGGGGTACCAGCGGTGGTCGTGGCCGTAGCGGAGCTGTATGCGGCAGGCGGTGTCGGTGAGCCGGTTGTGCTGGGGGCGGAAGGTGTGGCGGTGGGCGGCTTTGAGGGCGCTGCGGGCGCGGTCGAAGTCTCCGGCCGGTGGGGTCCATACGGTGTCCAGGACGGTGAGCCCTTCGGGGCCGCCCTGCCGCCAGGCCGCGACGGAGCGGGCCACGTCCGCAGGGGTGCGGCCGGTGACGGTGGCGATGTCGCGGAAGAGCGCGCGGGTGGTGGCGGTGAGACCGGCGGTGGGGTGGGCGGTGGCCGCCAGGCGGACGGCGTCCTCCCACGGGGTGAGGGCGGGGAGGGGGGCCTGCGCCTGGCCGGGGCCTGTGGCCGGTTCATGGACCTCGATGAGGTGAGTGTGCGCGCGGGCCGCCGCGTCGGCAGCGAGGAAGGCGAGGGTGGTGGGGTCGAAGGGAAGTCCGTGGGCTTCGGGGAATGCCGGGGGACGGCCGGGCCGCTCAGGGACCGGCAGCGGCGGCGGGAGCGGCGGCCTCGGACGATCGGCGAAAGCGTCACGGGCCAGGACACCCTGCGGGACGTGAGCTGCGGGGGCGGGCCCTGGGGCTGAGGTGGGCTGGTCTGTTTCCTTCATGCCCGTGGCCACTGGGCTTCCTGGTGTGACACCGGTTTCGTGCGTCGGCGTGGTCGGCGGCCGGAGGCTCCGGGGTGGTGGGTGAACGGTGTGGACGGCGCTGCGACGGGTGAGTTCGTCGAGCAGTTCACGTTCGCCGCGTCCCCGCGCCAGCAGCAGGACGAAGGGATCCCTGTCCAGGAGTCGGGCCACCTGGTAGCAGAGCGCGGCCACGTGCTTGCAGGGCCGCCGGTGGTCGGGGCAGGTGCAGTGGGTGCGGAGGTCGCCCGGCTCCGGAAGCAGCGGCACTCCGGTGTCGGCGAGTGCCCGGGGGAGCTTCTTGCCGAGGACGGCGGCAAGGTGGTCGGGGTGTGCGGCGAGGGCGTCGAGGAGCGTGGACCACTCGTCGTCCGTCAGAGGGCGCAGACGGATGTGGGCGCTGTAGGGGCGCGGCCTGCTGCCGCGTACGGAGGCGACGATCCGGCCCGGTGTGACGTTGATGGTGTCCACGTGGCCGTCTTCTGCATAGGCACGGCCACGGTCGAGGCGGGCGGCATCGTCGGCGTCGGCTTCCACGGTGTGCAGCCAGGCGGTTGCCCACCAGGAGGTGGCGACAGGGCCGCCGTCCCCGGCTGCCGGGAGGGGCGGGAAGGTACGGGACCGGTCGGCTCGTACCAGGCGGTCTGCGACTGCGGCCTGTCCGGAGGCGGCACCGCGGCCGCTGAAGCCGGGGGCTGCCCTGGTGGCCTGGTGTGCGGTGGTGTGACGGGTGCCGTCGGGGAGCGGGCGGGGGTTCATGCCGGCCTCCGCAGGGAGACGAGGTCGGCCAGTTCGGCGTCCGACAGCTCCGTGAGCGCGGTCTCGCCACCGGTGAGAACGGCGTCGGCGAGCGTCTTCTTGGCGGCGAGGAGTTCGGCGATGTTGTCCTCGACGGTGCCTTCGGCGATCAGCCGGTGGACCTGCACGGACCGGGTCTGGCCGATGCGGTGGGCACGGTCGGTGGCTTGGTCCTCCACGGCCGGGTTCCACCAGCGGTCGTAGTGGATCACGTGTCCGGCCCGGGTGAGATTCAGTCCCGTGCCCGCCGCCTTGAGGGACAGCAGGAAAATGGGCACGTCGCCGGACTGGAAGCGGTCGACCATCCTCTCGCGTTCGGCCACGGGTGTGCCGCCGTGCAGGAACTGGTGGGTGATTCCCTTGGCCCGGAGGTGCTGTTCGAGCAGGCGCCCCATGCCGACGTACTGGGTGAAGATCAGGGCGGCGTCGCCTTCCGCGAGGATGGTTCCGAGAAGTTCGTCGAGGAGTTCGAGCTTCCCGGAGCGGGCGGCGAGACCCGGGGCGACTTCCTTGAGGTACTGGGCGGGGTGGTTGCAGATCTGTTTGAGGGCGGTGAGCAGCTTCATCACCAGGCCGCGGCGGGCCATGCCGTCGGCGGCCTCGATCCGGGTGAGGGTTTCCCGCACGACCGCGCGGTAGAGGGCGGCCTGCTCTCGGCCGAGGGCCACGGGGTGGTCCGTCTCGGTCCTCGGCGGGAGTTCGGGCGCGACACCGGGGTCGGTTTTTCTGCGGCGCAGGATGAACGGTCGCACCAGACGTGCGAGCCGTTCCGCCGCCCGCGGGTCCTCGCCGCCTTCGATCTCGCGGGCGTACCGTGCCCGGAAAGCGGTGAGGGGGCCGAGGAGGCCGGGGGTGGTCCAGTCGAGGAGGGCCCACAGTTCGGAGAGGTTGTTCTCGACCGGTGTCCCGGTGAGGGCGATCCTGGCCGGGGCCTTGATGCCGCGCAGTGCCCTGACCGTCG
This sequence comes from Candidatus Streptomyces philanthi, assembly GCF_059553635.1. NCBI lineage: Bacteria > Bacillati > Actinomycetota > Actinomycetes > Kitasatosporales > Streptomycetaceae > Streptomyces > Candidatus Streptomyces philanthi. The sequence continues at coordinate 10,391 of NZ_JCANQV010000026.1, read as the reverse complement.
CGGACCGCGGGTTCTTGACGTGCTGCGCCTCGTCGGCGACGACCCACGCCCAGCGTTGGGCGGCCAGTTCGGCCGCGCTGCCGCGCATCGTCTGGTACGTCGTCAGGACGAAGCCGCCGTCCAGGCCGTCGAGGGTACGGCCGGCGCCGTGAAAGCGGCGTACGGGGGTACCGGGGGCGAAGCGCTCGATCTCGCGCTGCCAGTTGCCGAGGAGAGAGGCGGGACAGACCACCAGGACCGGGTCCGAGGGGCGCCGGTGACGGTGGAGGGCGATGACGGTGACCGTCTTGCCCAGGCCCATGTCGTCGGCGAGGCAGCCGCCGAGGCCGAGCGAGACCATGGTGTCGAGCCAGGCCGTGCCACGGAGCTGGTAATCGCGGAGGGTCGCGTGGAGGCCGGGAGGCTGGGGCACGGTTCGCACCTGGGTGGTGAGGCGGTCACGCAGGGCCGTGAGGGCGCCCAAGGGGACCACCTCGGTCTCTTCTCCGTCCACCTCCGTGGTGCCGCTGAGCATGGTGACGAGCGCGTCGGCCGGTTCCAGGTGTCCCAGCTCGCGTTTGCGGGCCTTGCGTACGAGTGCGGGATCGACGGGCACCCACTGGTCACGCAGGCGTACGAGGGGGCGGTGCGCTTCGGCAAGGGCGTCCATCTCCTCGTCGGTCAGCGGAACCCCGTCCACAGTGATCTGTCGCTGGAGGTGCAGGAGCCGGCCGGTGTCGAAGAACCCGAACCCGTCCGCCGCCGTGCCGGGCGCCGGGCGCAACACGACAGTGGCGGTCAGGTCGCGGGCCACTTCCTTGGGCCAGTGGACGGTGATGCCGGCGTCGGCCAGTCGCGGTGCGGCTTCCCCCAGCAGTTCGTACAGTTCGTCCTCGCCGAGTGGCAGTACGTCGGGGACCGGCCGTTCCACGAGGCGGCGCAGCGGGGTCCAGACGCGGGCCGCCGCGCGGAGCGCGAGGAGGGTGTCGGCGCGGGCACGCGGGCCGAATTGGGCGGGGCCCTCGCCCTCCCACAGTGCCGCGGCGTCGGTGATCAGCGTGGGGTCGGTGCGGCTGTGCACCTGGAGGACAGCCGCCGCCATGCCACCTTCCTCCGGCGCCGGTCCGGGCTCTCCCCCGGTTGTCCCGGCTTCCTCGCGGTGTGCTCCGGTGTCGAAGAGCTGGTGCGGGGCCAGGTCCAGACGCAGAGAGAGCCGCACCCCGGCGTCCGCGCCGGCGGACACCTCGGCGGCCCATTCACGGGCGTTCGGAAGATGGTGCAAGGCGGACGAGGCGAAGGGTGCTCCTGCGACAATTTCCGCTCCAGGAGTACGAGGCAGCGCGTCGATGACGGCGTCGACGAATTGCCGTACGAGGTGCGCCGGATCGGGGAGGCGCAGCGGCCGGGTGCCGGGAAGCGGCACGGCGTGTGCCTCGGGTGGCATGGCGGCGGCGATGGCCCTGAGGTGGGTGACGTCTTCCGGGTCGAGGGGGCCTGCGCGCCAGGCATCGGTGTCGTCGTGGGTCACCCCGGGCAGCAGCCTGCCTCGGGCCGCGAGGTGCAGGGCGTGCAGCGCGGCGGCACCCCAGCACGCGGCCGCGGGATGAGCTGAAGGGTCGTGCCGGGCTCCGGCCAGCAGAGGGACGGCTTCGGCCACGGGGAGCAGGACGGCGGGGACAGTGCGACTGCGCGCGCCCTTCCCGTGCCTCCGGGCAACAGTCAGCCGGGACACCTCACCGGTGACCTTGCATGCGGCGTCGTGTGGAGCGTCTGCGGCCGGTTCGTCCAGGTGCGGAAGTGGGCCGCCGTCCGGCTTCCAGAAGGCGATCCTTCCGGTGCGCGGTGGGTGGGAGGGCAGGAAGGTCGCAGCGCTACGGGCCAGCGCTCCCGCGATGTCGGCATCCCCGGAAACCGGATGAACGATCGGGGGCACACAGTCCGGCTGGGAAGTCCGAGGCGTTGCCTCCCGCCGTCGCGCCATGCCGCTGATCCTTGCCACTGCTCGCTCGTCCCGTACCACCGAGGGGGCGGGACGGCTCTGCCGACCTGTTCTCCCGGCCGTGACGTGCGAGTCTACGGTCGCGGGCGCCTCTGCCGCTTGCGGCCCATCGGCTTCCGGCGCTCCCCTCTCGGGGACCGCTCCTGCGCCGTCCTCATCCTCTCCCCGGTCCGACCGCGACGGCGCACCGGCACTCTGCTCCCTTCGCGTCAAGGCCGCTCGAACCGTCCAGGCGGCGCTGGCCGGAGGCCTCGCCTGCTGCCTCAGCGCGTCAACCCTCGCATCGCGGGTTTGTTCAACGCTCCGCATCGCCGTGATGTTCATGCTGATTCTCCCCCGTCGCTCGTCGCCGACCGCCGTTCGGGCCGGCGCACCCAATGCACAACAGATCCGGGCCTGCGGCGATATCCGCCGTGCTGGCCCGCGGTATCGAGATAAGCAGACGGCACTGACAACGCTCAGTGAGCGGTCTCCGTCATCACGCGATTCCATGCCCGCGCGCGTGCCTCGTGAACGCGATGGAAGAAGAGTTATCCACAGGCTTGCGACCCCTCTCGCACATCCCCTCCCGCACAGTTACAGTGAGTCACGAAAACACTCTAAGTGATCAAACAGCCTCTGTAAGGAGTCGTCATGTGCGCGCTCAAGCACTCTCCCACCACCGAGCAAACGGCCGCGGTCGACACATTCCGCAGCGGTTCTCCTCTCGCGATCCAGGCCGGAGCCGGAACGGGGAAGACCACGACGCTGGTCATGCTCACGCACGAGGCTCGGCGCCATGACCGGCCAGGTCGCTACATCGCTTTCAACAGGACCGTCGCACGCGAAGCTGCGCGCCGCTTCCCACCCGGTGTCTCCTGCAGCACAGCTCACTCCCTCGCGTATGCGGCCGTCGGAAGGCACTATCGAGCCCGATGGAACGCACCTCGGCAGGCAGGATGGAGAATCGGCGCCGCACTCGGCATCGACGCCGACATGTCCTTCAGGCTTGGAGCCCGCACCGCCACCGGCAAAGCGCTGTCGCACACCGTACTGCGGACCGTCACACGCTTCTGCCAGTCGGCCGACCCGACCATCGCCTCACACCACGTCCCACCGCTCCGCGGCGCCGAATCCCCAGCACTGCACGGCCGGCTCGCCGACCTCCTCCTTCCTTACGCACACAGGGCATGGTCCGACCTGCAGAATCCGGAACACGGTGTCCTCCGCTTCGAACATGACCACTACCTCAAGATGTGGGCGCTGCGCGATCCCGTGATCGCCGGGGACTTCCTGCTCCTGGACGAAGCGCAGGACACCAATCCCGTGGTCGGGCAAGTCTTCACCGCGCAGCGCGATCATGCCCAGTTGGTACTGGTCGGTGATTCCGCCCAGGCCATTTACGGCTGGCGCGGGGCCCGCGATGTGATGACCGGCTTCCGAGGTCGCCACCTCAGCCTCTCCTGCTCCTTCCGCTTCGGGCCGGCGCTCGCGGAAGAGGCCAACCGGTGGCTCAGGATCGCCGATGCGCCGATCCGGCTCACGGGTGCCTCGTGGCTCACCACGAAATCAGGCCCCCTGCGCACTCCTGAAGCGATTCTGTGCAGATCCAACGTGGGGGCACTGGGTGAAGTGATACGGCAGTTGAAAACAGGCCGCCGGGTCGCCCTCGCCGGTGGCGACGGCCCCCTTCGTGCGCTGGCGCGAGCGGCTTTCGATCTTGCCTCCGGTCGGCAGACCGGTCACCCCGAGCTGATGTTGTTCGGTTCCTGGAACGAAGTGCGCGAGTACGCCGAGGACGATCCGGCCGGGCGTGACCTGCTTCCCCTGATCGGCCTTGTTGACGAGCACGGCGCCCGCTCACAGCTCGACCTCGGCGGACTGTCCTGGATCCACATGCATCCGGCAGGAGACCCTCGCCCGGCCCGCCACCACACACATACCCAAGACATCGCGGAGAGTGCTGAAGCAATACACAGATGTACGTGACGTAACGGCCGATCCGGAGGACGATGGACGGAAGGAGATGGGTGGCCATGCGTACGGGAAACGAACCGGTCCAGGCACGGAGCCCGCTGAGAATACGTTGCGGTCTGGCCTCGTGGGGTCTGGCGTGGGCCGTCGCCGGGACGATCGTTTTCGTCATGGCCCACAGGCCGGGGTGGGCAGCCGCGTGCGCCGCGCTGGCCGTGGTGACGCTCACGGACCTTGCCATGGTGATTCGGCACATCCGTCAGGGTCCCCACTTCCAACCAGGCAGGGATGTCCCGCCGTACGAACCTGATCACGGGCGGAACAGCGACTTCATACGGCAGGGCCCCACACGCGGGCAACACCACCCCGGACCATAGTTCTTCGCCAGGGCAGCTACCCCTCACGCCGCATGCCGTGCCCGTGCGCGGGTCCTTGCTTCTTCAGAAACAAGGAGAAAAGACCCGGAGAGAAGGCGCTGCGCACTCTTCAAGCACTGACCGGAATCAGGAGTGAGCCACAGTCAAGGGGCTGATGCGACGCTGCGGAGAACCATGTCAGTGGAGGAAGGCGCTACAGGGAGGAGTGAACAAGCTCAGGTTCCTGAGCCCGGCTCGGGGAACGGTTCACCGGAAGCTCCTGGCTCGCCGTTTTCGGCGCCGGCGTCTCGTACGAAGCCGGCCGCTTCGACGAACTCGGGACGCGGTTCAAGGGCTGCGGCGAGACGGAAGTGGCGTAGGGCTTCCTCGGAACGGCCACCGCGTTCGAGCGTCCGGGCCAGAGCGAAGTGCGCGAAGGCGTTGTCCGGCTCACGTTCCAGGATGATCTGGAATTCCAGCTCGGCGGGACGAAGTTGTGCGGACAGGAAGAAGGCCCGGGCGCGCAGCAGTCGGGCGGCAGTGTTCTCCGGGTGCGCGGTGATGACGGAATCGAGCAGACGAATCGCGCCACGCGGGTCACGGGCCTCCAGCAGAGTTTCTGCGGCCCGGTAGTCGATGACATGTGTCTCGGGGCTGCGCTCCGGCACGGTCGTCTCCTCTCCGGTTTGGTCCGGGCGATGTCCTTACACGCCCGTGAGTGTTCACGTGCGCAGAACACGCAGATGGGCCATGTCATTCCCGGTGGTTCAAGGGGGAGGAAGTAGCCCATGCACGGGAAGTGGTGAGCTGACCGCGTCGCGAGAGGCGCGGGGCGGCAAGAGCCACAGATGGGGAGAGGAGAGGAGAGGGGCGGGGTGGGGAGGGGGAGGGGCCCGCCCCCAAGTGGCAAGGAACGGCGGAAAACGACCACCGCCCCCGCCAGTCTCTCCCCCGCCTGCGCCCCTCACAAGCGCCCAGCCCCTACCCGCTGACGTGGTAAACCTTCCGCAACGTCTCATGCACCGTCCACCGCGTGCGGTCGCCCTCACGCAGCACGCAAGCATCACCAGGCCCCACTTCGAGTGTCGGGCCGTTCTCCACCTCGATGGTGGCCCGGCCGCTCAGGACCACGAAGAGTTCATCGGCCTCCGTGTCGGTGACCACCCCCGGGGTGATCTGCCAGATGCCGCGCATCTGCCGCCTGTCCTGCGACTCCCACAACACCTTGCCGGTCACTTCCGGTTCTCCGGAAACGATCTGCTCGGGGGCGAGCGGCTCGGGTTCCAGGTCCGCGTCCGCGAAACCAGGAACGTTGACCACGAAAGAGGCGGTGAAAGCAGCGGGAGAATCGCTGCTCGGCTGTGGTGTCGCCTGTGCGTCAAGATCAGTAGCTGTCATGGCCGCGAGGCTACCGCCCACACCCACCCCAGAACCGCCCGAACTGTACGCCCCCCGCGCCGCCTATCGAGCCGCACCTCAGCGACCCACTGCCCCCCCGTCTCACACACAGCGACATACCTCACGCCCCAGCAGCACCCTCAAAAAGACCCCCGCTCAGCAACCAGCGCCCCGCTCCCCCACCCCCGGAGCCGTTCCCACACCGCCCGGACCTGCGGCTCCAGTGCCTCCAGCGGGCCGTCGTTGTCGATCACGATGTCGGCTACGGCGAGCCGGTCCCCCCGTGTGGCCTGGGCCGCCATGCGGGACCTGGCCTCGTCCCCGGTCATGCCGCGCAGCCGTACGAGACGGTCGAGCTGGGTCTGCGGGGTGGCGTCGACGACGACCACCACGTCGTAGAGAGGTCCGAGGGCGTTCTCGGCGAGGAGGGGCACGTCGTGGACCACGACGGCTTCTGGTCCGGCCGCCGCTTCGAGTTCGGCCGAGCGGGCCCGGACGAGGGGGTGCACGATCGCGTTGAGCGCCTTCAGCTTCTCCGGGTCGCTGAAGACGATCCCGCCGAGTTTGGGCCGGTCGAGGGCGCCGTCAGCAGTGAGGACCCCGTTGCCGAACTCCGCGACCACGGCCGCGAGTCCGGGGGTCCCGGGCTCGACAACCTCACGTGCGATCTTGTCCGCGTCCACGATCACCGCGCCGTATGCGGCGAGCAGGCGTGAGACCTCACTCTTGCCTGCCCCGATTCCACCCGTCAGCCCCACCTTCACCATGGGCCTACGCTATCCGGTCCTCCGGGAGCGCCGGGTGCCGGCCGCCGAATCAGCCTCGCCGCGGTCAGGCGGCTCCGCCGTCCGCCTCTCGTTCCGCCAGAAAGCGCTCGAACTCCCTGCCGATCTCATCGGCGGACGGCAACTCGACGGCCTCGGCCACCAGGCTGCCGCGGCTCTCGACACCGGCCAGGGCGTCGTACTGGTGCTCCAGCCCGCTGATCAGCGCCACCAGCTCCTCGTCGCCCCCGGAGATCTGCCGCTCGATCTCCTCCTGGGTGCGCAGTGCCTCGGTGCGCAGGGCGTGTGCGACACCGGGGAGGACCAGGCCGGTCGCCGCCGTCACCGCTTCCAGGGCGGTGAGCGCGGCGTCGGGGTACGGGGACCGGGCGATGTAGTGCGGTACGTGCGCCGCGACACCCAGGACATCGTGTCCCGCCTCGGCCAGCCGGAATTCCACCAGGGACTCGGCGCTCCCCGGCACCTGCGCCTCGTCGAAGACGGAGGCGTGTCCGGGCATCAGGTCGGTGCGGTTGCCGTGCGGGGTGATGCCGACGGGACGGGTGTGCGGGACGCCCATCGGGATGCCGTGGAAGTTGACGGACAGCCGCACGCCGAGCCGTTCCACGATCTGCCGGACGGCGGCGGCGAAGCGTTCCCATTCCACGTCCGGCTCGGGTCCGGACAGCAGCAGGAACGGGGCGCCGGTGGCGTCCTCGACGAGGTGCAGTTCGATGCTGGGGACCTGGTACGCCGTCCAGCGGTGGCTCTCGAAGGTGAGCAGCGGTCGGCGGGCGCGGTAGTCGACCAGGCGGTCGTGGTCGAACCGGGCGACGACGCGGTGCGTCGGCCCGTCCAGCAGGCGCTCGACGATCTGCGCGCCGGTCTCACCGGCGTCGATGTAGCCGTCGAAGTGGTACAGCAGCACCAGGCCGGCGGAGTCCCGGGCCGTGATGGCCTCCACCGCCGCGAGCCCGTCCTGCTCCCATTCGTACAACCCCTGGGGATCCCACACAGTGTCCGCTCCTCCTCGTGTCGTCTGGGAGAACATCTGACACAGGAGCCGCATTCCCGGGGGCTGCCCCGTGCCGTGCCCGTCCTCCCGGCCCATCGGAGCCAACTGGTCCAACGGTCAACCGGTCACGCCTGTGCCGTCGGTGTCGCGGCCCGCCGCACCCGACGCCCCCATCACATACGGGTGAAGGCCCGCTCCCCGGAGAGGGAACGGGCCTTCACCTATCGGCTAGTGCCGGGCCGTGAGCGTCAGCTCTGGCCGCCGGCCAGCTTCTCGCGGAGCGCGGCCAGGGCCTCGTCCGACGCCAGGGCGCCGGAGTTGTCCGCCGACTCCGAGGAGTACGAGCCACCGGAGACGTTGCCGCCGCCCTGGCCACCGGCCGACGCAGCCGCAGCGCCCTCGGCCGCGGCCTTCTCGTCCTCTTCGCGGGACTTGATGACCTGGGCCTGGTGCTGCTCGAAGCGGGCCTGCGCCTCGGCGTACTGGCGCTCCCACTCCTCGCGCTGCTTCTCGTAGCCCTCGAGCCAGTCGTTGGCCTCGGGGTCGAAGCCCTCGGGGTAGATGTAGTTGCCCTGGTCGTCGTAGGACGCGGCCATGCCGTACAGGGTCGGGTCGAACTCGACGGCCGTCGGGTCGGCGCCGAAGGACTCGTTGGCCTGCTTCAGCGAGAGGCTGATGCGGCGGCGCTCCAGGTCGATGTCGATGACCTTGACGAAGATCTCGTCGTTGACCTGGACGACCTGCTCCGGGATCTCGACGTGGCGCTCGGCCAGCTCGGAGATGTGGACCAGGCCCTCGATGCCCTCGTCGACGCGCACGAACGCACCGAACGGAACGAGCTTGGTGACCTTGCCGGGGACGACCTGACCGATCTGGTGCGTCCGGGCGAACTGCTGCCACGGGTCTTCCTGGGTCGCCTTGAGCGACAGGGACACGCGCTCGCGGTCCATGTCGACGTCCAGGACCTCGACCGTGACCTCCTGGCCGACCTCGACAACCTCGGACGGGTGGTCGATGTGCTTCCAGGACAGCTCGGAGACGTGGACGAGACCGTCGACGCCACCCAGGTCCACGAAGGCACCGAAGTTGACGATGGAGGAGACGACGCCGGAGCGCACCTGGCCCTTCTGGAGGGTGGTGAGGAAGGTCTGGCGGACCTCGCTCTGGGTCTGCTCCAGCCAGGCGCGGCGGGACAGGACCACGTTGTTGCGGTTCTTGTCCAGCTCGATGATCTTGGCTTCGAGCTCCTTGCCCACGTAGGGCTGGAGGTCGCGGACACGACGCATCTCGACCAGGGAGGCCGGGAGGAAGCCGCGGAGGCCGATGTCGAGGATGAGACCACCCTTGACGACCTCGATGACGGTACCGGTGACGATGCCGTCCTCTTCCTTGATCTTCTCGATCGTGCCCCAGGCACGCTCGTACTGAGCGCGCTTCTTGGACAGGATGAGGCGGCCTTCCTTGTCCTCCTTCTGGAGAACCAGGGCCTCGATCTCGTCGCCGACCGCGACAACCTCGTTCGGGTCGACGTCGTGCTTGATCGAGAGCTCGCGGCTCGGGATGACGCCTTCGGTCTTGTAACCGATGTCGAGCAGGACCTCGTCCCGGTCGACCTTCACGATGACGCCGTCGACGATGTCGCCGTCGTTGAAGTACTTGATCGTCTCGTCGATCGCGGCGAGGAAGGCTTCCTCGTTACCGATGTCGTTGACCGCAACCTGCGGGGTGGTGGCGGTGGTCTCGGTGCTGCTCGTCATGTGGGAAAGGGCTCCGGTACGGACATTGAAGTCGTAGGTACTGCTACGCCGGGGCCCGTATCGCCTCTGCAGAATCCGGACAGCGTTTAAGACGATCCGGTTTTCCCGACATCGCCTCGAAATACCGAGGGGACATACATACAGATGCGAGCGCGGCCTGCTCCGTCCGAGGCACGCAGGCCCGCAGCGCAACTTGTAGCATACGGGGGCAGCCGGGCACGGTCAATGCGCGAAGGCGCATGCCTGGGGACGATCGCCCCATAACCGGCACGCGCGGTGTCCGTGAGGCCCGGTGGCCTCACCGTCCCGGTGGCTCCAAGCTCAGCGAAGACTACGACGACGGGCACGATGAACCAAGACTACGAGCCCGAGGCGACCCGACGTGACGCCTCGGCCACCGAAAGCAGCCGGGCCAACCGCGGCTGGTGGGACCGCAACGCGGACGAGTACCAGAGCGAGCACGGTGCCTTCCTCGGGGACGACCGTTTCGTCTGGGGACCCGAGGGGCTGGACGAGGCCCGAGCCGGGCTGCTGGGGCCCGCCGAGGAGCTGAAGGGGCTGCGCGTCCTGGAGATCGGGGCCGGGGCGGCGCAGTGTTCCCGCTGGCTGGCGGCCCAGGGGGCGCACCCGGTGGCGCTCGATCTCTCCCACCGGCAGTTGCAGCACGCGCTGCGGATCGCGGGGACGGCGGACACCTCGGAGGGGGCGGTCGGGCTGGTGGAGGCGGACGCCGGGGCGCTGCCGTTCCGGGACGGCTCCTTCGACATGGCGTGTTCCGCGTACGGCGCGCTCCCCTTCGTCGCCGATCCGGTGCGGGTGCTGCGCGAGGTGCGCCGGGTGCTGCGTCCTGGCGGCCGATTCGTCTTCTCCGTGACCCATCCCGTCCGGTGGGCCTTCCCGGACGAGCCGGGCCCCGAGGGTCTCTCGGTGGCCGCGTCCTACTTCGACCGCACGCCGTACGTCGAGCAGGACGAGGGCGGACGGGCCGTGTACGTCGAGCACCACCGGACGGTGGGCGACCGGGTGCGGGACGTGGTGGCGGCCGGGTTCCGGCTGGTGGACCTGGTCGAGCCGGAGTGGCCGGAGTGGAACACCCAGGAGTGGGGTGGCTGGTCACCGTTGCGCGGGCGGCTGATCCCGGGCACGGCGATCTTCGTGTGCCTGGCGGAG
>NZ_JCANQV010000025.1:0-32514 GCF_059553635.1 Candidatus Streptomyces philanthi | reverse complement strand
GAGCGCGGCCAGCGCGTCGCCGGACCGCAGGGTGGCGGCGGCCAGGGCGGGCAGGCCGGCGAGATTGCCGAGTCCGTCGCCCGGGGCCTTGGCGCCGACGAGGGGGTAGAGCTGCCCGGCGATGAGGAGCAGTCCGATGCCGGCCAGCATTCCCTGGACGACGGCGACCGATATGGCCCGGAACCACTGGCCGACCTTCAGCGCGCCCATGAGCAGTTGGAGAGCCCCGGTCATCAGCACCAGGACCCCGAGCACGCTCAGGCCGTAGGTCCTGACGGCTTCGAGGACGAGGACGGTCAGCCCGGCCGCGGGGCCGCTGACCTGGAAGGTGCTGCCGGGCAGCAGCCCGGTCAGCAGACCGCCGACGACGCCGGTGACCAGGCCGAGTTCGGCGGGGACGCCGCTGGCGACGGCCACGCCGACGCAGAGCGGCACGGCGACGAGGAAGACGACGAGGGAGGCGGTGACGTCCGCCCGCAGGAAGGGGAACCGGTTCACGCGTAGGTGTCGCATGTCGGGTGCACCGCCGTCACAACGGGAGGAACAGGTCGGTGGCGGGCCGGTGCGAGAGGACCAGGCCGGTGTCCACCTCGTAGAACCAGCCGTGCAGGGTCAGCTCCCCGGCGTCCAGCCGTTCGCGTACGCACGGGTGTCCGCGCAGCCTGCGGAGCTGTTCGCGGACGTGCCGCTGGACGGCGGTGGCGACGGCGGGGCCGTCGTCGGGGAGTTCGTCGGGCAGATGGCGGTCGAGCCAATCGCGGACGGCCGGCGCCGAGGTCAGGTCCTCGCCGCGGACCTTGGCGCCCACCGCGCCGCAGTGCGAGTGCCCGCACACCACGATGTGGGCGACGCCGAGGACCCGGGTGGCGTACTCGATGGTGGCGGCCTCGGCGCTGGCCGCGGGGCCGTCGCCGTACGGGGGGACGGCGTTCCCGGCGGTGCGCAGTTCGAAGAGTTCACCGGGCCGGGCGCCGGTGATCAGGGACGGGACGACACGGGAGTCGGAGCAGGTGATGAAGAGGGCGAGCGGGGACTGGCCGTCGGCGAGCCGGCGGTAGCTCTCGCGCTCCTCGGGAAGGTCGGCGATACGGGCACTGCGGCCCCGGGCATGGTGGATGAACGTGTCCACGTGGAGGGTTCTCCTGCTGGTGAAGGCGCCACCGAGGGGTGGCGGGGAAGGAGTCGCGTGGGCAGGGGAGGGGGCCCGGCGGTCCGGCTCAGCAGCGGAAGACGCAGTGCAGGACGGGTAGTTCGGGCGGTACGGGAGCGGGGGCCCCGGGGCTCACCGACGGGTGACGGGCGGGGCCGGTGGTGGACGGTGCCGTGACGGGGCGGGCGAGCGCGGGGCGCTCGGGGAGCGGCGGCCGGACCAGAGCGGTGCGCGGCACGCGGTGTGTGGTGTGGCCGTGCTCCGGTTCCTGCTCGCCCCGTTCGGCACCGCCGGAACAGGGCGGGACGAGGGCCGGTGCGGCGGTCGCGGCACACGGCGCGGTGGGGGACACGAGCGGGAGTGCCGTCGCGGCGGACGCCGTGGACCCCAGGAGGAACAGGAGGATCACGGCGAGGGTGGTCACCGGTCGTGCGGCCGGGCGCGGGCCCGGCGAGGTGTTGTCCTGACGCATCATCGCCTTCCGGAGCACTGGAGGGTGGCGGGGGGCGGTTCCATGGAACCGGGCGGGTGTTACAGCGGTGTTGCCGGGAGGGATACGGGCGAGGAGTTCCCGCCGAGGGCGGGTTCGGCCGCGGACGCGGCGCTGGCGGGCGGCCGGGGTGCCGCCGCGCCGTCCGAAGGTAAAAGGCGCATGAAGGGGATGTCAACGAAGGGCAATGCATACCCTCCGTGAAGAACTGCCTGCTGGCCAAGGTTGGCGGAATCTCATTCACTCGATCGAGTGAATGAGGGATGGATGTTCCCCTTGCCGTTCCGGTGAAAATGCCAACTGTGCTTGCCGGTAGCGTAGTTGTGGTCAAGAGCGTTCCATGCGCCGGTGCCGGAAGGGGGTGGCCGGGTGCCGCCCCTCGCCCTCGCCGAAGCGGGCGGTGAACGCCGTGCGCGGATGCGCTGCGTGAGCGCCGGACCGGGTGTGCGCGCCTGTGGCCGCCCGTTTCCCGGGTTCCCCCGGACGAAGGGCATTCCGGTGGCGGGTGAATATGCCAGACGCATATCACACGCCCCCGCCGTCGGGCCGAAGTCCCGGAAGCCGTAGGGGAGTAGCCAACGGATTCCCTCGCCAATGTGCGGGGCAAAAGGTGTGGAAGACGATATTCCAGGCGGTCATTTTCGCTCTCACTTGTTGGTGAGTAGGGTGTGCCCCGCCGCCTTCGGATCGGGGGAAACGATCCGGGTGAATTCGGTGCGGATGCAATGCGAACGGGGATGATGACACCTTCGGGACCAGGAGGGGATCATGGCGGCTGGCTCATTCGAGGGGCAGTACGTATGGAGCCCGGCCGCCAATGACCGGCGGTTGGCGCAGGCGTGTGTGGATGTCCGTGCGGGCCGTTACTTCAGCGCCCGTGAGGTCCTCGCGGAGACCCGCGAGGATTTCGAACTCCGGGCCCACAGATCGCTGGTGCTCGCCTCCGAGGCCGCCGACTCGGACCTGGCGGAACGCTGGATGGCGGAGGAACCGGACCCCGAATCGGCGCTGCTGTGGGCGCGGGTGGCGATGATCCGGGTACTGCGCACGGCCGGGCGCGACGAACGGCGGCGCGACGCGCTGCTGCGCATCGCCCACACCGCGGGTGACCGCGCCTCCCGGATGCTCCCCGAGGACCCCACGCCCTGGGTCTGCCGCCTCGCGCTGGCCCCCTTCGAGCAGCCGCGGGACCCCGCCCCGCAGGGGCTGCTCACCGCGCCCACCGGCCCCTGGTACCTGTTCGCGCACATCCTGCGCCTCGACCCCTGGCACCGCGAGGCGCACCACCGCTTCCTGTCCTTCTTCTTCACCCGCAACGGCGGCTCCGCGAGCGCGAGTTGGGACGTCGCCGCGTTCCTCGGGCAGCGCGCCGACGCCACCTCGGCGCTGCGGCTGCTGCCGCTGGTCGCCCTGGTCGACGAGTACGACCCGTCCGCGCTGCTGGCCGACCGCACCTGGGAACAGCCGCAGTGGATCTCCGCGGCCGCCGGCATCTACCGGAGCTGGTTCCCGCAGGTGGCCGGCTACCGCTTCACGCCCGTACTGGACCTGTCGTACCTGGCCCACGCGCTGTTCATGGCGAAGCAGGAGTTCGAGGCGCGCGAGGTGCTGATGGCCATGGGGCCGTACGCGTCCCGGATGCCCTGGAGCGTCTTCGGGGACCCCGAGGAACAGCTGACCCGGGCGCGCCGCTCCTGCGGCCTCCCCGTCCCCGGCGTCACCTGACCCGGCGCGGGGCCCGCCGCGGGCCCCGAGGGATGTCCGGGTGGCGCGTCGGCGCGCCACCCGTCAGGCGGTGATCCCGCCGCACTCCGAGAAAGGTTGTCCTGGTGTCCGACCCCACCGCGTACCACCGTGCGGGCCCCCGTCCGCCGGCGGACCCCGATACCCTCGACGACGACGCGACGCTCCATGCGATGGGTTATCCGCGGAAACTCACCCGAAGATTCCGTGCGTTCGACAATTTCGCGATCTCCTTCACCATTATCAACATCATCTCCGGAATTTTTTCCTCCTTCGGTTTCGGGATGACCGCGGGCGGCCCGCGCATTCTCGTGTTCGGCTGGATCGGTGTTTCCGTGATGGTGCTGTTCGTCGGTGCCGCCATGGGGGAAATCGCCTCCGCCTATCCGACGAGCGGGGCGCTGTACTTCTCCGCCGGAAAGCTCGCCAAGCGCCACCGCGGCGCCTGGTCGTGGTACACCGGCTGGCTCAATTTCGTCGGACAGGTCGGCGGTACCGCCGCCACCAACTTCGCCGCGGCCACCTTCATCCAGGCGTTCATCGCCATGCAGTGGCCGTCCTACGAGCCGACGGCCCAGCAGACCGTCGCCCTCACGGCCGTGATCCTGCTGGTCCAGGCGCTGGCCAACACCTACACCGTGCGACTGGTGGCGGTGGTGAACCGGATATCGGTGTGGTGGCTGCTCATCGGCATGGTGGTGATCGTCGTCGCACTCACCGTGATCCCGTCCGAGCACCAGTCGCCGTCGTTCGTGACCCATTTCGTCAACAACACCGGTTTCACCAACGGTCTTTACGGCGGAATGCTCGGCCTGCTCGTCACCAGCTGGACCTTCACCGGGTTCGACGGCAGTTTTCACATGTCCGAAGAGACCGTGAAGGCGACGGTCAACGCGCCGCGCGGCATCATGCGCGCCATCGCCTGCTCCGCGTTCACCGGACTGATCCTCATGCTCGCCCTGATCTACGCGATCCGGGATTACGACCACGCGGCGGGCGCCGAGGCGCCGCCGGTACAGATCCTCGTCGACGCGCTCGGCGTGGGCATCGCCAAGTTCCTGCTGCTCATCGTCATCGGCGCGATGCTGTTCTGCGGTCTTGCCAACATGACCAGCAACACCCGGCAGATCTTCGCGTTCTCCCGGGACGGCGCGATGCCCGGCTCCCGCTGGTGGCACTCGGTCTCCCCGCGCACCCGCACCCCCGTCAAGGCCGTCTGGCTCGCCGCGGCCTGCCCGCTGGTGCTCGTCCTGCCGGGCTGGTGGTCGCACACCGCGTTCACCGCCGTCGTCAGCATCAATGTCGTCGGACTGTTCCTCGCCTACGGCGTCCCGATCTATCTGCGGCTGCGGCTGGACGACTTCCGGCCCGGCCCGTGGAACCTCGGCCGCTACGGCAAGCCCGTCGCCACCGTCGCCGTGATCTGGATCGTCATCAGCAACATCCTGTTCATGCTGCCGCAGGCGGCTCCGGTCACGCCCTCGACGTTCAACTACGCGCCGATCGCCCTCGCGGTGGTGCTCGTCATCGCCACCGTCTGGTGGTTCGCCACCGCCCGCCGGCGCTTCGAGGGCCCGGTCAGCTACGGCAGCCCCGACGAGGTCGCCGCCATGGACCTCATCTGAACCACGCAGCACACCGGCCGGGGTACGCACGGGCCCGCCCGCCGCGCACCCCGGCCCCGTTGAAGGGAACCACCGCCATGCACTCCGACACCACCGCCCGTCTCACCGTCACCACCGCCTCCCTGGAGGCATGGCGGGGCATCGAGGAATGGGCGGCGGACGAGCAGTGGAACCCCGGCCTGGGGGACACCGCCTGCTTCCACCCCACCGACCCCGACGGCTTCTTCGTCGGCCGTCTCGGCGACGACACCGTCTCCGCGGTCTCGGTCGTCACCTACTCCGACACCTACGCGTTCCTCGGGTACTACCTCGTCCACCCCGACCACCGCCGCAAGGGCCTGGGCCTGGCCACCTGGCGCGCCGCCGTCCCGCACGCGGGCGACCGCGTCATCGGGCTCGACGCGGTCCCCGCCCAGCGCGGCACCTACGAGCGCGCGGGCTTCACCGCGGCCCACGAGACCGTCCGCCACGGCGGACGCCCCGCCCGCCCCGGCACCACGGCCCCCGGCGTCACCCCCGTCACCCCGGCGCACCTGGCCGCGCTCGCCGCCTACGACCGGCGGTGCTTCCCGGCCGAGCGGCGCGGGTTCCTGCACCGCTGGCTGTCCGCCCCGGGCCACACCGCGCGCCTGCGCGAGCGCGACGGCCGTATCACCGGATACGCCGTCATCCGGCCCGCCCGCAGCGGACACCGCATCGGCCCCCTCTTCGCCGACACCCCCGACGACGCCGAGGCGCTGTTCGACGCGCTCGTCGCCACCACCGGCCCGGACGACGAGGTCTCCCTCGACACACCCGCCCCCAACGAGGCCGCCGTCGCCCTCGCGGTCTCCCGCGGCCTGGTCCCGCAGTCCCTCAGCACCCGGATGTACACCGGCCCGGCCCCGTCGTTCGAGCAGGAGCGGGTGTACGGGGTCACCAGCCTGGAACTGGGCTGAGCGACCACGGCGCGGGCCGCCCCGTGTCCCGTCAGCCGTGGCCGGCGCGCCAGGCGCCGGTGGCGTCGATGTTGGCGGCGGCGCTGCGGGCGGCCCGTTCCGCGTCGCCGTCGCGCAGCGCCGCCAGCAGCTCCTCGTGCCCGCGGGGGTCCGCGCCGTCGAACCCGTCCTCGTCCCAGTGGACGGTCGTCGAGCGGCGCAGGGCCGGGACGATCCCGCCGTAGAGGGTGTCCAGCAGGCCGTTGCCGGTGGCGGCGACGACGGCGCGGTGGAAGGCGTGGTCGGCCTCGGCCCAGGCATCGCGGTCACCGTCCCGCCAGGCGGCGGCCCGCCGCTCCAGCAGCGCGCCGAGCCCGTCGAGCGCGTCCGGGGTGATCCGGGCGGCGGCCAGGCGGGCGGCGTGGACGTCCAGCGCCTGGCGGACCTCCAGGACCTCGCCGGGTTCGGTGTCGAGGCGCTGGAGGGCGCCGGGCAGTTCGCTGGTGGCGCGGACGTAGGTGCCGTCGCCCTGCCGGGTGCGCAGCAGACCGGCGTGGACGAGGGCGCGGGTCGCCTCGCGCAGGGTGCCCCGGGCGACGCCGAGCTGTTCGAGCAGGGCGGTCTCGGTGGGGATGCGGGAGCCGACCGGCCAGCGGCCCGAGGTGATCTCGGTACGCAGCAGGGCGATGACGTCGTCGACGAGTACGGAGCGGCGGGCGGAGCCGAGGGCCACGGCGGTCCTTCCAGGGCGGGCGGTGCGGGGTGACACCGGGGATCTCCGTCCCAGAATACCTCTGATCATTGGACGTCAAAGGTCAGACGTTTTATGTTTGCGGTCATGTCGCCCATGTCCTCGTCCTCCCGCGTCCCCGGCGCCGTCCCGGGCGCCCCTCCCGTACACCCGCCCGCCACCCGCCGCGCGGCCGGGGCGGCCGCCCTCGGCATCGTGCTGATCGCCTTCAACCTGCGGCTGGGCATCAGCAGCGCCTCCGCCCTGCTCGACCGTCTGCGGACGGACACCGGCCTCGGGCCGCTGACCGCCGCGCTGGTCCCCGCGCTCCCCACGCTGTGCTTCGCCGCGGTCGGGGCGGCCGGCGCCGTGCTGGCCCGCCGGGCCGGCACCGAACGGGCCGTCCTGGGAGCGCTGCTGGCACTGTCCGCCGGGCTCGCCGTGCGTGCCGTCCCGCAGACCTGGGCACTGCTCGCCGGCACCCTGCTCGGCGCGGCCGGACTCGCCCTCTGCAACGTCCTGCTGCCCGCCGTGGTCAGGGCGCACTTCCCCGGGCGGGTCGCGCTGCTGACCGGCGTGTACACCACGACGATGGCGCTCGGCTCGGCCGTCGCCGCCGCCGCGGCGGTGCCCGTCGCCGACCTGCTGGGGTCGCCCTCGGCGGGCCTGGCGGCCTGGGCCCTCCCGGCGGTACTCGCCCTCGTGGTGTGGGCGGCGCGGCCGGGCGCCTGGCGCGGCCCGGAGGGGAGCGTCGGTGGTACGGCGGTCTCGGCATGGCGCGTCGGGCGTACCCGGTTCGGGCTGCTGGTGACCGTGTTCTTCGCGTTGCAGTCCCTCAGCAGCTACGCGGTGATCGGCTGGCTGCCCGGCATCCTGTCCGACCGGGGCATGGACGCCGGGAGGGCCGGAACGCTGCTGGGCCTGGCGCTGCTGGTGGGTATCCCCTCGACGTTCGTCCTGATGCCGCTCACCAGGAGCGCGGTACGTCTGCGGGCCGCGTTCGCCGCCGTCGGCGCCGCGCTGGTGGCCGGATACGCGGGCCTGCTGTGCGCCCCGCTCGCGCAGCCCGTCCTGTGGGCCGTGCTGACCGGTTTCGGGCTGAGCGCGTTCCCGCTGGTCCTGGCCGTCATCGGGGCCTGGGGGCGCAGCGCGGCGGAGACCGCGGCGCTGTCGGTCTTCTCCCAGAGCGCCGGCTATCTGGTGGCCTCGGCCGGACCGTTCGGCGCGGGCCTGCTGCGCGACGCCTCCGGCGGCTGGACGCTGCCGCTGGCCGTGCTCATCGCGCTCGCCGTCGTCCAGCTGCTCGCCGGGCTGGCCCTGACGACGCGTACGGCGCGCGCCTGACGCCGCGCCGGGCCCCGGAACGACGAAGGGTGCGGCCCGGCGTCCGCCGTACCGCACCCGCCGTCAACCGGCTCCGGTCACTTCAGCGCGCTGCGCTGCTGCCACTGCGGCCAGGTCTCCTGCCAGACCTCCAGGCCGTTGCCGACGTCCGTCTTCTCGCGGTTGGTGGTGCCCCGCACCTCGACCGTGGAGCCGATCGACAGGAAGTCGAAGGCGCGCTTGGCGTCCGAGGTGGTCATACCGAAGCAGCCGTGGCTGTTGTTGACGACGCCGATCGAGTTGTTCCAGGGGGCGGAGTGGAGGAAGGTGCCCGACGCGGTCAGATGCGTCACCCACTTCGCGTCCAGCATCCACTGGTCGCCGTAGCCGATGGTGGAGGAGTCCATGGTCTCCGCGGCGTTCTTGCTGCGGACGGTGTGGATGCCGCCCCGGGTGGGCGCCTGGGGAGAACCGGCCGAGCCGCGGATGGTGCCGACCGGGCGGCCGTTCTCGTACATCGTCATGAGGTGGTTCGGCACGTCGATGACGGCCTTGCGGTCGGCGCCTATGGTGAAACCGAAGTCGTAGTCGCGGACGAACCAGCCGCCCTCGCCGGAGTCCAGACCCGTCAGCCCGCCCTTGACGGAGACCTTGGTGCCGGACGGCCAGAACTCCTTGGGCCGCCAGTCGATGCGGTCCTTGCCGGAGTAGTCGGTGACCCAGCCCCAGGCGCCCTCGACCTTCGGCTGCGTGGTGACCTTGAGCGCCTTCTCTATCCCGGCGCGCCGGTCCTTGGCTATGTGGTTGTCGAAGAGGATCGATATCGGCATGCCCGTGCCCACCGTCTGCCCGTTGGAGGGAGTGATGGTGACCTTGTTGACCTTCGCCGCCTCCTGGGCGGTGAACCGCGAGGTGGCGGTGGACTCCTTGCCCCCGTCGGACTTCGCGGTGGTGCGGACGGTGTAGGCGGCGCCCGGACGGACCTTGCCGTCGGAGGTCCACGACGTCCCGTCACCGGAGAGCTTCCCGGGGACCTTGGCGCCCTTGTCGTCCTGGGCGTCCACAGAAACGATCCTGCCGCCGTCGGCCTTCACGGATATCGGGGAGCCGAGCGCGGCCGCCTTGGTGCCCCCGGCCGGGGTGACGGTCACCTTCGCCGCGGGCCCCTCCGCCGCGGACCCGGCGCCCGACCCGCACGCGGTCAACAGGGCGGCCGACAGCAGAAGGGGAATCGATCGGACGGCATGGCGGCGTGGTGCGGCGTGCACGAGCTTCCTCCAGAGCAGAACAGGTGGCCGTGGCGGAGCCCGGCCCGGGTGGCCGTGACCACCCGGGGAATGCGTGTCCCCCGCCACCAAGACAGATGGTTTTTGCACGCACATGGTTGTCCTCGGACCTTGATGAGATGTGACACGTTTTGGTATCGGCCGGACCCCGGCGGTCAGCGTGCGCCCTCCCCGGCCGCGCGGGCCAGCGCCCGGCGCTCCCGCTGGAAGGACCGGGGCCGGTTCCACGCGAGCACCGCCGTGGCGCGCCCGCCGCGCTCGTAACGGACGAGGAGACTGCGGTCGTCCGGCGAACCCTCCACGATGCGCGGGACGTCCGCGGGCAGCCGCCGCCCGGCGAACTGGAGGCGCACGCCGTACTGGTCGGACCAGAAGTACGGCAGCGCC
This sequence comes from Candidatus Streptomyces philanthi, assembly GCF_059553635.1. Lineage (NCBI taxonomy): Bacteria > Bacillati > Actinomycetota > Actinomycetes > Kitasatosporales > Streptomycetaceae > Streptomyces > Candidatus Streptomyces philanthi. The sequence goes on along the minus strand of NZ_JCANQV010000025.1, from coordinate 22,863 downwards.
CGGTGCACGGCGACGGTACGGCCGGCGAGCAGATTGCGGGCCGCGACCCCGGCCTGCTCCACGGCGCTCGTCCAGTGCTCGGCGCGGACCCCGGCCACCCGCGCCACATCACCGGCGGCCGCCACCGCGGGCACCGGCGTCAGGCAGCCCGGGCCGCACCGCACCCCGTCGCCGAGCGGCAGCCCGGAACCCGCCAGCCAGTCGGTATGCGGACGGACACCGATGCCGACGACGACCACATCCGCCGGCAGACGCCGCCCGTCGTCGAGGACGACGGCGGTCACCCGGCCCGAGAGACCGGCCGCGAGCCGGGCGACACCGTGCCCGGTCAGCAGCCGGACGCCGCCCGCGGCGTGCAGCCCGGCGCAGAGCCGCGCCATCTCGGGGCCGAGCGGCGCCACCAGCGGCAGCGCGGCCGCCTCGACGACGGTGACGTCATGGCCGAGGGCCGCGCAGGACGAGGCGGTCTCGGCCCCGAGGAAACCGCCGCCGACCACCACGACCCGCACCGGACCGTGCGACAGGTCGTCACGGAGCGCCCGCGCGTCGTCGACGGTGCGCAGGGTGTGCACCCCGCGGCGGGCCGGGCCGGGCAGGCGGCGCGGTGCCGCGCCGGTGGCGATGACCACCCCGTCGGTGACCAGCCGCCGGCCGCCGTCGAGCAGCACCGCGCGGGCGGCGGTGTCCAGCCCGGTGGCGCGGGTGCCCGTCAGCCAGCGCGCCCCGAGCCCGTCGAGCTCCGCGCCGTCGGCCAGCGCCAGGTCGTCACGGCCGGCCGTCCCGGTGAGGAAGCCCTTGGACAACGGCGGCCGGTCGTACGGCGGGTGGGGCTCGTCGCCGACGACGACCAGCCGCCCGTCGTATCCCTCGTCCCGCAGCGCGCGGGCGGTGTGCAGCCCCGCGAGCGAGGCCCCTACGACGGTCACCGTCCTCATGCGGCGGTGCCCTCACCGGCCGTGTGGTGCACATGGATCACGCCGTCCTCGACGGTGACGCGGTGGGTGCGCACCGGGCGCCGCGCGGGCAGCCGGACCGGGGCGCCGGTGCGCAGGTCGAAGGCGGCGGAGTGCAGCGGGCACTCGACCAGGCAGCCCTCCAGCCAGCCGTCGGCGAGCGAGGCGTCCTGGTGGGTGCAGGTGTCGTCGATGGCGTAGAGCGTGCCGTCCGCGTTGAAGACGGCGATCGGAGGTACCGTGTCGAGGCGCACGGACTCCCCGGCGGGGAGGTCTTCGAGGCGGCAGACGGCAATCACGGGGCACCCCTCCTACGGCTCGGGACGTCTGGCGGCGCCAGACGGAAGAGAGTTTCGCGATGTGCACGACGGAGCGCTCCGCGCAACAGAATCCCGAGCCGCGCCCGGTGCGTCAAGCGCTTCCGGCGCCGGGGGAGCGGGCCGTGCCGGCCCACCGTCAGAAGGACGCGCCACCCCCTTGACGGTGCCGCGCCACCGTCCTCACGATGTCCCTCATCGCGCAACCGGTCGTGCCCCGCGCAACACCGCCGGGGTCCGTCGTCACCCTCCCGCCGTGCGCCCGGAGGGCGGGCCCCGCGGTGTCCGGTGCGTGCGGTCCCACGGCGGACGGTCGGCGCGTACCGGGACGGTCCGACACCGCGGGGAGCGTGCGTGCCGGACGCCGCGGGGCGGGCGGAGTGTGACGACGGACCCCGGACCCGGCACGTTCCCCGCACGTCCGCCTCCCCGAAGGAGGGACATGCCTTCCGCTCCCCCTACCGGCGGCCCCGTGGTCGTCATCGGCGCCGGGATCGTCGGCTGCTCGCTCGCCGACGAACTCACCGCCCGCGGCCTGCACGACGTCACCGTCCTGGAAAAGGGCCCCCTCCCGGCCCCCGGCGGCTCCACCTCCCACGCCCCGGGCCTGGTCTTCCGTACCTCCCCCTCCCGCACCCTGACCCGCTTCGCCCGCTACACCGCCGAGAAGTTCCGCGCCCTGCGGGACGACGGCGAGCCCTGCTTCGACCCCGTCGGCGGACTGGAGATCGCCACCACCGGGGCACGCTGGGCCGACCTCCACCGCAAGGCGGGCCTCGCCGCCTCCTGGGGCGTCGACGGCGCACTCCTCACCCCCGCCGACTGCCGCGCGCTGTGGCCCCCGCTCGACGACAGCCGGATCCTCGGCGGCTTCCACACCCCCGGCGACGGGCTCGCCCGCGCCGTCCCCGCCTGCCGCGCCCAGATCGCCCGCGCCCGGAGCCGCGGCGCGCGCTTCCTCGACCGGCACACCGTCACCGGCATCACCCGCGACGGCGGACGCGTCACCGGCGTCGTCACCGACCGCGGCACCTTCCCCGCCGACCGCGTCGTGTGCGCCGCCGGGTTGTGGGGGCCGGTCATCGGCGCCATGGCCGGGGTGCGCGTCCCGCTGCTCCCGCTGGCCCACCAGTACGCCACCACCGCGCCCCTGCCCGCCCCCGGCCCCGGGGCGGGCCTGCCGATCCTCCGCTTCCAGGACCGCGACCTCTACTTCCGCACCCACACCGGCCCCGACGGCACCCGTCTGGGCATCGGCTCCTACGCGCACCGCCCGATGCCCGTCGACCCGGCCGCGCTGCCCGCCTACGACGACGCGCCCGTCATGCCGTCCTCCCTGCCGTTCACCGAGGACGACTTCGCACCCAGCCTGCGCGACGCCGCCGGCCTGATCCCCGCCCTGGCCCGCACCCGCCTCGCCGAGGGCTTCAACGGCGTCTTCTCCTTCACCCCCGACGGAATGCCGCTGCTCGGCGAGTCCCGCGAACTGCGCGGCTTCTGGCTGGCCGAGGCCGTCTGGGTCACCCACTCCGCGGGCGCCGCCAGGGCCGTCGCCGAATGGCTGACCGAGGGACGCCCCACCGTCGACGTCCACACCTGCGACCTCCGCCGCTTCGACGGGGCCCGGCTCTCGCCCGCGTACGTCACCGAGCGCGGCACCCGCGGCTTCGTCGAGGTCTACGACGTCGTCCACCCCCTCGACCCCCCGGCCGCCCCCCGCCCCCTGCGCACCAGCCCCTTCCACCCGCGCCAGCAGGCCCTGGGCGCCCACTTCCTGGAGCACGACGGCTGGGAACGCCCGCACTGGTACGCGGCCAACGCCCCGCTCGCCGGCGGGACGGGCCTGCCCGGGCGCGACGCCTGGTCCGCCCGCCACTGGTCCCCGGCGGCCGTCGCCGAGGCACGGGCCACCCGCGAGGCGGTCGCCCTGTACGACCTCACCCCGCTGCGCCGCCTCGACGTCACCGGCCCCGGCGCCCTCGCCCATCTCCGGTCCCTGACCACCCACCACCTCGACGGGGAACCGGGCACCGTCACCCGCACCCTGCTCCTGGACCCCGCCGGTGGCATCCGCGCCGACCTCACCGTCGCCCGCCTCGCCCCCGGCCACTTCCGCGTCGGCGCCACCGGCCCCGCCGACCTCGACGCGCTGCTGGCGGACGGCGCCCCCGACGGCGTCCACGTACGGGACATCACCTCCGGCACCTGCGGCATCGGCCTGTGGGGACCCCGTGCCCGCGACCTCGTCCGGGCCCTCACCCGCGACGACTTCTTCCGGCGCGGCCCCGGCGGCCCGCGGGCCCGGCGCACCCATCTCGGCCCCGTCCCCGTCACCGCCCTGCGGCTCGGCCACGTCGGCGAACCGGGCTGGGAGCTGTACACCACCGCCGACCTCGGGCTGTGCCTGTGGGACACGCTGTGGGAGGCGGGGCGGCCGCTCGGGGCGGTCGCCGCCGGGCACAGCGCCTTCGACGGCCTCCGCCTGGAACAGGGACACCCCCTCTGGGGCACGGACTTCACCCCCGAGGACGACCCCTGCGAGGCCGGGCTCGCCGCCGTCCTGCGCACCGCCCGGGACGACTTCACCGGGCGGGCCGCGCTGGACGCCCGGCGCGCGGCGGGCCCCTCCCGCGTCCTGGCGCTGCTCACCCTCGACGACCCCGGCGCCGCCGTCCTCGGCGGGGAACCGGTCCGGGACGGGGACACGGTGGCCGGATACATCACCTCCGCCGCCCACGGCAGCACCGCCGGCCGGTGCGTCGCACTGGCCCGGATGCCCGCCGCCCTCGCGGCCCCCGGCACCGCCGTCCACGTCGAGTACTTCCGGGCCCGCCTGCCCGCCACCGTCGTCCGGGGCCCGCTCACCGGCCCCTGACGCCGCGCCCGTGACGGAACCGCTCCTTCCGACACCGAGGAGACCGCCGATGACGACCACCCCCTCACCACCCGGCCCCGACCTGCGCGCCACCCTCCCCGGGCGGGCCTACACCGACCCCGGGATCTTCCGCCGCGAACAGGAGAGGATCTTCGAACGGCTGTGGTTCTGCGCCGTCCGCGCGGGCGACCTGGAGCGGCCCGGCGCCTTCCGGACCGTCCAGGTCGGCCGGGAGAACGTCCTGGTCGTCCGCGACCGCGGCGGCACGCTCCGCGCCCACCTCAACGTCTGCCGCCACCGCGGCGCGAGGCTGTGCGCCGAGGAGTCCGGGCACGTCCGCCGCACCCTGAGCTGCCCCTACCACGCCTGGACCTACGACCTCGACGGCCGGCTGACCGCCGCCCCCAACCTGCGGTCCATGCCCGGCCTCGACCGGGAAGCGCGGGGCCTGCTGCCCGTCGCCCTCCGCGAATGGCTCGGCTACGCCTGGGTGTGCCTGGCCGACCAACCGCCCTCCTTCGAGGAGACGGTGACGGCCGCCGCGGCACAACGCCTGGGCGAGACCGCCGCCCTCGACCGCTACCGCCCCGACGAGCTGGCGCTGGGCCGGAGGGTGCGCTACGACGTCCGTGCCAACTGGAAGCTGCTCGTCGAGAACTTCATGGAGTGCTACCACTGCGCCACCATCCACCCCGAACTCACCGACGTCATCCCGGAGTTCGCCGAGGGCTTCGCCGCGCAGTACTACGTGGGGCACGGCGCGGCCTTCGCGTCCGCCGCCGACGGCTTCACCGTCGACGGCTCGGAGGGCTTCGGCAGACTGCCCGGCCTCACCGACGACCAGGACCGCCGCTACTTCGCCCTCACCCTCCGCCCCCAGGTCTTCGTCAGCCTGGTCCCCGACCATGTCATCGTCCACCGGATGTTCCCGGCGGCCGCCGACCGCACCGTCGTCGAGTGCGACTGGCTCTACGCGCCGGACGTCGTCGCCTCCGGCGCCGACCTCGACCGCTCCGTGGAACTCTTCCACCGGGTCAACGCCCAGGACTTCGCGGCCTGCGAACGCACCCAGCCCGCCATGGAATCCCGCGCCTACCGCGACGGCGGCGTCCTCGTCCCCAGCGAGCACCACATCGGCGCCTTCCACGCCTGGGTCACCGCGCACCTGGAGGACGGCGGCACCGGCCCCTGACGGGCCGTCCGCGCGCCGGGGCCCGTCCCGGTGGCGTTGGTACGGTGACCCGATGACCACCGCACCCGACGCCGCCGGCGCCGAGGCGGCGACGGCGGCGCGGGCCAGGAACCTCACCCCCCGGCAGCTCATCGTCACCGTCTACGGCCTCTACGCACGCCCCCGCGGCGGCTGGCTGTCCGTGGCCGCCCTCATCGCCCTGCTCGCCGGACTCGGCGTCGACGAGCAGGCCGTCCGCTCGGCCGTCCACCGCCTCAAGCGCCGCGGGGTGCTCACCGCCCGCCGCCACGAGGGCGCGGCCGGCTACGCGCTGTCCGAGGAGGGGCTGGGCATCCTCGCCGAGGGCGACGAGCGGATCTTCCGGCGCACCCGCGCCACCCTCGCCGACGGCTGGCTCCTCGCGGTGTTCTCGGTGCCCGAGTCCGAGCGCAGCAGACGCCACCAGCTGCGCTCCCACCTCACCCGCCTCGGCTTCGGCACCGTCGCGGCCGGCGTGTGGATCGCCCCCGCCCACCTGTACGGGGCCACCGCCCGCACCCTGCGCCGGCTGGACCTCACCGGCTACGCCGAACTGCTGCGCTGTGACCACCTCGCCTTCGGCGAACTGTCGGACAAGGTCCGCCAGTGGTGGGACTTCGCCCAGCTCGAACCGCTCTACGGGGACTTCCTCGCCGCGCACGGCCCCGTCCGCGACGGCCTGGCCGCCCGTCCGCACCCGTGCGGACCCGAGGCGTTCGCCGACTACGTCCGGGCGCTGACCGACTGGCGGCGGCTGCCGTACCTCGACCCGGGCCTGCCCGCCGAACTGCTGCCGCCCGACTGGGTCGGGCAGCGCGCCGCCGATCTGTTCTTCGCCCTGCGCGACGCCCTGGAGGACCCGGCCCGCGCGCATGTCGCCGCGGTACTGGGCGGGCGCCGGCCCTGACGGCAGGGCGGGCGGCACCCGCGGCGCCGGTGACACGACGCCGGGAGCACCGCCCGCGGGGACGCGTTCTAGGGAATGCGCAGCTCCATGCCGATGATGATCAGATCGGGGTCCGAGCCGACGACCTCGCTGTTGTGCCGGTAGAGCTCGGGCCAGCCGCCGCGCACGCCGTAGTGCAGGGCGATGGCGGACAGCGTCTCGCCCTCCCGCACGGTGTGGGTCTGCGCGATGCGGTGCGTCGGCAGCGACGGGGCCGCCGAGCGCTGGTGGGTGCCGGAAGCGGTGTGCCGGTGGTGGGTGCCGGAGGAGGTGTGCGGGGTGCTCGCGGAGCGCCGGTTGACGCCGTGGGAGCAGTTCGGCCAGGCGCCCCAGCCCTGCTTCGCCCGGACCGCCTCGGCGACCTTGATCTGCTCCGAGCGGGTGGCGAGGTCGGCGCGTGGCGCGTACGCGAGGCCGCCGAACTGTTCCCATGTGGACTGCTGGATCTGCAGTCCGCCGTAGAAGCCGTTGGAGGTGTTGGTGTCCCACTTGCCGCTGCTCTCGCAGTCGGCGATGCAGGACCAGACGCCCTGACCGTCCGCGCACCGGCCGTTCCCGCGCGGCACCGACGCCGCCCCGCTCTTCGGTACGCCGGCGGGCGTCTCGTCGGGGGCCGCGGCGCGTGCGCCTTCGGGGGCTGCGGCCTGGGCGGTGGCCGGGGAGACGGCCATGCAGGCGGCAGCGGCGATCAGCGCACGTCTGATTACGTGATGAGCTGTCATTGCCGCACGCTAAGCAGCGGCACCCGCCGTTCCGTGGCAGCCGCGCCCGCCGGAGCCGCGAGGTTCACTCCAACGGCGGTCGCGGGCCCGGGAAATCCGATGCGTTCCCGCCGGACCGTCCCGGGCCCGCTAACGGCTCTCCAGCACACCCCGCACAAAGGCGGCCTGCCCCGCGTGCTGAAGCCCGTCACAGGCCACGCTCACCAGCCGCACGCCCATCGTGACCGGGGGAGTCCACCCCCGGTCGACGACCCGTTCCAGGTCCTTGACCCGGAGCCGGGAGACGAAGGCAGCGGTGGCGTCGTGCACCGCCCCGTGATATGCGGTCAGCAGCTCCGCCCCGACCCCCCGGACCGCCGCCACGTCCCGGCGCCGGTGGCCGTAGCCGGTGTCGCCGGGAGCGAACGGCAGCCCGAAGCGGTCGTACCAGCCCTGCGCCGTCCACAGCTGCTCGGTGCCCGCGACGCCGGCGAGATGGTCGTCCTGGACCCGGGTGAGATGCCAGACGAGCCAGCCGACCGGGTTGGCGTCGGGCCCGAGGCGGGCGGTCAGCGCGTCCTCCTCCAGGCCCGTGACGGCCTCCTCGACGCTCTCCCTGACCCGCCCGAAGAGGTCGGTCAGCAGGTCCGTCACGGCACTCATGGGGGCTCCCTGGGTCAGGCGGTCGCGCCGTCGCGCTCCCAGCGGTAGAACGCGCGGGCCATGGCGTCCTGCGGGCCGCGCCAGGTCTCCGGGTCGTAGGCGCTGACGTGCGCCGACAGTTTCTCGCTGATGGACCGGAACTCGGGGTGCGCGGTCAGCTTGGCGATCTCCGGTCCGGGCGGGTGCTCGGACTCGATGAGGTGCAGGTACACCTCACCGAACTGGAAGAGCGTCCGCCGCCGGACGCCGACGAGATGCGGCAGTTCCGTGCGGTCGGAGGCCGCGAACAGCTCGGCGATCGCCGGGGCCGAGTCCGGCGCCATACGGGCGACGATCAGTGCGTGGTGCATCGGGAGGTCCCTTCCCGGCCGCCGGGCGGCGGGCCGGACGGTGCGGTCAGGTGGACGGGGCGGCGGCCCGCAGCTCGCGGTCGCGCTGCTCGATCTTGTCGCGGATGAGGGCCATCTGGATGCGGGAGTTGCGGTTGATGAGATCGGTCATGCCCTGGTCGTCGACCGGGGCCTCCGGCTTCATCGCGAAGTCCTGCGTCCAGCGCATCGCCGTACCGTCCGGCTCCTCGGCGTACGCCCAGTGGATGTCCATGCGCTCGAACGGGCCGGTCTCGATGCGCCGGGCCCGGACGGTGCGCGCCCGCCGGTCGATGACGCGCTCGGAGACCCAGCTCCAGACCTTGCCGTTGTCGTCGGGGTGCATGGTGAGCCGGAAGGTCGTCGCGTCGCCCTTGCGGGAGAGGATCTCGACCGCCGCGTACTCGCTGAACAGCTGCGGCCAGTTCTCCAGGTCGTTGGTCATGTCCCAGACGAGGTCCAGGGGGGCGGCGATGGTGATGGCGTTCTCGGTGTGGCCGGGCATGTCAGGCTCCTGTCGTGGGAACGGCGTTGACGAGTGCGAGGAAGGCACCGGGGCTCGGGCAGCGTTCGGCGTCGGTCGGCATCTGCCGGCCGTACCGGTTCTCCAGTTCGCCGACGATGCCGAGCAGGCCCAGGGAGTCGAGGCCGAACACGGCGAACGGCGTCTCGGGACGGCGCGCCAGCTCGGCCGGGTCGACGGTGACGCCGGCCGCCGACTTCATCAGCGCGGCCAGCTCCTCCAGGGTCAGCTGACCCGTCTGCTGTTGATCGGACTGGGTGGTCATGGGATTCCTTCTTCCGTCGGGAACTCGGTCACAGCGCGGGCTCGGGGCCCCGCCGCAGCACCAGCGCCGCGTTCGACCCCATCAGCCCCCTGCTGAGGACCAGCGCCGTGCGCACCTCGGCCGGGCGCGGCCAGCCGGTCACCAGGTCGAGGTCGTGGCAGACGTCGACCACGTTCGGGGTGGGCGGCACCGCGCCGTGCTCCATGGCGAGCACCGCGGCCGCGGTGTCCAGGACGGGCGCGCCGCAGTACGCCCGGCCGGTGCCCGTCTTGGGCGCGGTCACCGGCACCCGGGTGCCGTACGGCCCCAGGGCGTCCACCAGCGCCAGCGCCTCGGCGCGGTCGGCCGCCGGGGTGCCGAGCGCGTCGGCGAACACCACGTCGATCTCCTCCGGGGCACACCGCGCCTCACAAAGCGCGCCCTCGATGGCGCGGGCCAGGCCCTGGCGCGACTCCTCCCACCGGGCCGCCCCGGTGAACGTCGCGGCGTGCCCGGCGACCACGGCCCGCACCGGAACACCGCGGGCCAGGGCGGTCTCCTCCTCCTCGACGACCAGCATCGCGCCGCCCTCGGCGGGCGCGAACCCGCAGGCGCCGCGGCTGAACGGCCGGTAGGCGCGGACCGGGTCGTCGCTGAGGCTGAGGTCGCCGTAGCCGAGCTGGCAGACGACCGAGTACGGGGCGAGCGGCGCCTCGGCGGAGCCCACCACGACCGCCTCGGCGCCGCGCCGGACCAGCCGCCCGGCGTGCGCCAGCGCGTCCAGCGCGCCCGCCTCGTCGCTGGCGACCACCCCGCAGGGGCCCTTGAAGCCGCCGCGGATCGAGACCTGCCCGGTGCTCGCCGCGTAGAACCAGGCGATGGACTGGTACGGGCCGACATGGCGCGGGCCCTTGCCCCACAGGCGCTGGAGCTCCCGCTGGCCGAACTCGCCGCCGCCGGACCCGGCGGCCGTCACCACGCCCACCGCGTACGGCGAGCGTTCGTCCACGGCGCCCAGGCGGGCGTCGGCGAGCGCCAGGTCGGCCGCGGCCATCGCGAAGTGCGTGAACCGGTCCGTCTGGACGAGGAAGCGTTCCTCGATCAGCGCCGCCGGCTCGAAGTCCCGCACCTCGCCCGCGATACGCAGCGGCAGGTCCCGGCAGCCCTCGCGGGTGACCGGGCCCAGGACGCAGACGCCCTCCCGGGTGGCCTTCCAGAACGCGTCGGCGCCGATGCCGTTGGGGGCGACGACGCCGATGCCCGTGACGACGCAGCGGCGTGCGTGGGATGCGCTCATCCTGTCCTCCCGCCGGGCCGGGTCAGTACCACCGCGGACTGGAAGCCGCCGAAGCCGCTGCCGACCGACAGCACCGACCGCAGCGGCACCTCCCGCGCGGTGCGCGGCACGTAGTCGAGGTCGCACTCCGGGTCCGGTGTCTCGTAGTTGGCGGTGGGCGGTACGACCTGGTGGGTCAGCGCCAGGACGCACGCCACGATCTCGATCGCCCCGATCGCCCCGAGCGAATGGCCGACCATCGACTTGATCGAGCTCATCGGCACCTCGTAGGCGTGCGCGCCCAGCGACCGCTTGACGGCCGCGGTCTCGTGCCGGTCGTTCTGCTGGGTGCCCGAGCCGTGCGCGTTGACGTAGTCGATGTGGGAGCCGTCGAGCCGGGCCTGCCCGAGCGCCCGGTCGATGGCCTCGGCCATCTCCAGGCCCTCCCGGGTCAGTCCCGTCATGTGGTACGCGTTCCCGAAGGTCGCGTAGCCGCGTATCTCGCACAGCACCGTCGCGTCGCGGGCGCGGGCGTGCTCCAGGTCCTCCAGGACGAGGACGGCGCCGCCCTCGCCCATCACGAACCCGTCGCGGTGCGCGTCGAAGGGACGCGAGGCGTGCGCGGGGTCGTCGTTGTTCGCCGAGGTCGCCTTGATGGCGTCGAAGCAGGCCACGGTGATGGGGGAGATCGGTGAGTCCGAGGCGCCGGCCAGGCACACGTCGGCGCGGCCCTCCTCGATGGTGTGGAACGCGTACCCGATCGCGTCGAGGCCGGAGGTGCAGCCGGTGGAGACGGTCTGCACCGGGCCCCGGACCCCGAACCGCTCGGCGACCGCGGACGCCAGCGAACTGGGCGCGAACGCCCGGTGCAGATGGGGGTCGGCGCGGCGGTGGTCCACGTCCCAGCACGACCCCGAGCCGCTGACCGCGACGTAGTCGTGCTCCAGACGTGTGGTGCCGCCGACCGCGGTGCCCAGGGACACCCCGGTGCGCCAGGGGTCCGCCGCCGCGAGGTCCAGACCGCTGGCGCGCACCGCCTCCTCCGCGGCGACCAGCGCGAACTGGATGTACCTGTCCTGCTCGGCCACGTCGTCGGGGCCGAGGCCGTGCGCCGCGGGGTCGAAGTCGCACTCGGCGGCGATGCGCGAGCGGAACCCCGCCGGGTCGAAGAGCGTGATGCCCCGGGTCGCCGTCCGGCCGGCGGAGAGCAGGTCCCAGAACGCGGGCACGCCCACGCCGCCCGGGGCGACGACGCCGACGCCGGTGACCGCGACGCGGCGGGTCATGACACCCGCTCCGCCGGTCCCCCTTGTGCCTGCGGGACGGCGGTGTCCTCGGTGTCCACATGGCCCAGTTCGGGCCGCGGTGCCAGCGGGCCGAGATGGAACACCATCCGGGCCTCGGTGTCCCCGACGTTGCGGAAACGGTGCCGCATGTTCACGGGGATCAGCAGCGCCTGGTCGGGGACCAGGGGCAGGGTCTCCCCGTCGAGGTCCACCTCCAGCGCCCCGCTGACGACGTACACGAACTCCTCGGAGTACGGGTGGTAGTGCTCGCCGATGCGCTCGCCCGGCTGCACGAGGGCCATCCCCATGAAGCCGCTGGTGGCGCCGACCGCGCCGGGCGTCAGCATGGCGCGCAGGTCGCCGCCGCGGCGGCGGTTGGGAGGGGTCTCGCTGAGGTTGACGATGCGTGGGCGGTGCGTGGTCATGACGGCTTCCTCCAGATGCGGTGCCGGCGGCGGACAGCGGTGACCGGACGTGCGGTCAGGGCCGCGGCGACCGGCGGTCGGTGATCAGGTCCATGTCGGCGCGGGCGGCGAAGCGCGCCAGGTCGCGGTCGGTCGCGAGGGCGCCGGCCACGTCCGTGTCGAGGAGGCGGCGCAGTACCGCGGTCTTGCGCGCGCCGCGCACACCGAGGACCGCGACGGGGTCGCTCTCCAGAGGAGCCCTCAGGTCGACGAGGCGCATGACGAGGTCCTCGCGCTGGAAGACCGTGCTGGCGACGACCGGGCTCCCCGGGTCGTCCGCGGCCTGCTCGTCCTGCCCGGCCAGCATCCGGGCCAGCGTCATGCCGCAGCCCCGCTTGGCGGGGTAGAGCAGCGCGTGCCGGTCCGCGTCCGCGGGCACCGGCCCGGCGGCCGCCACATGGTGGACGGCGGGCAGCGCGGCCCGGGTGAAGAACGTCCGGGCGGACTGCGGGTCGTCGAGGTCCCGGTCCTGCTCCAGGTACGGGTTGATGGCCTCCTCGACGGCCCGGACCTCGGGCTGCCGCGCCACGTGGCGCAGCGCGGCCACCAGGTCCCCCTGCACCTCGATCGCCCGTACGACACGGTTGCCGTGCAGGAACAGGGAGGTGCGCAGCAGCCGGGTGGCGGAGTCGACGCGCGCCTCGGGGGAGGCGTACTCCGACAGGATCTTCGCGACCTCGGGCTCGCTGCCCGGCTTCACGGTGAAGGTGAGGGCGTGACGGACCACTCCGTCCCCCACCCGGGGGGCCGCGAGCATCCTGCCCTTGGCGGTCCCGGCGGTGGCGGGCACCCCGCTCGACGTCTCCCGCAGCACGCTGTAGCGCAGGGACCGGGTGTCGCGCACACAGTCGTGCAGCGGCCGGACCATGTCGATGTGTGCCTCGCTGTTGACCCACTCCAGGAACGGCGGCGCGCTCTCCCACTCGCTGGTGATCAGCCACTGCGAGGGATTCTCGATGGACTGGCACAGCTGGTCGCTCAGATGGCCGGGGACGGACGCCACCTGGTCGCACATGCGCTCGTACGCCTCAAGGAACTGCTGCTGCGCACCGTCGTGCACATCGAGCAGCAGAACGACCCTCAGGCGGGAGCCGTCGAAGGCGGATTGCGATATTCGGTCCGACAGCGTGGTCATGTCTGCGCTTCTCCCTCGGGTCGGTACGGCCTTGCGGAGGACACCGGTCGCGAGGCGCTCCGGGCCCGGCGTCGGCGGACGGCCTTCCCCCGTACGGAGAACAGGGCGGCCGGTCCGAACTGATCGTCACCGGGCGCCACCGGCGGCGCGAGATCTGCGCGCCAAGCGGGTGAAGAGTGATCGGACAGGGCCCCGGCCGGGGATATTCCAGCGCCCGTACCCGCCGTTGAACAGGAGAAACCATGCAAACCCACGCCGAGAACAGGGTCCCGGTGCTCATCGTGGGCGGCTCCCTGGTGGGCCTGTCGGCCTCACTGTTCCTGGGGCGCCTGGGAGTCCGTCACCTGCTCGTCGAGAAGCACGCCGCCACCTCGCACCATCCGCGCGGGCGGGGCAACAACGTCCGCACGATGGAACTGTTCCGGGTCGCGGGCGCCGAGGAGCAGATCCGGGAGGCCGCCTCGGTCCTGTCCGGCAACCACGGCATCCTCCAGGCCCCCTCCCTCACCGGCGACGCACAGGAGTGGCTGTTCAAGGAGCTGGACCCGGGCGGCAGACTCGCCCGCTTCAGTCCCTCCGGCTGGTGCCTGTGCAGCCAGAACGACCTCGAACCCGTCCTGCTGCGCCACGCCCGCGCCCTGGGCGCCGACCTGCGCTACGGCACCGAACTGCTCTCCTTCGAGCAGGACGCCGACGGGGTGCGCGCCGTCGTCGAGGACCGCGGCACCGGCAGGCGTACCACTGTGCACGCGGACTATCTCGTCGCGGCGGACGGTCCGCGCAGCCCCGTCCGTGAACGGCTCGGCATCGGCCGGACCGGGCCGGGCGACCTGTTCCACAACGTCAGCATCACCTTCCGGGCCCCCGCCCTCGCGGACGTGGTCGGCGACCGCCGCTTCATCGCCTGCTACCTCACCAACCCGGACGCCGACGGCGCCCTCCTGCCCGTCGACAACAAGGAGCACTGGGTCTTCCACGCCCCCTGGCACCCGGAGACGGGCGAGACGCTGGAGGACTTCACCGACGAGCGCTGTGTGCGCCACATCCGCCGGGCGACCGGCGCGTCCGGCCTGGACGTGGAGATCACCGGCAAGGCGCCCTGGCACGCCGCGGAGCGGGTCGCCGACCGGTACGGCGCGGGCCGCGTCTTCCTCGCCGGGGACTCGGCCCACGAGATGTCACCCACCGGCGCGTTCGGGTCCAACACCGGCATCCAGGACGCCCACAACCTCGCCTGGAAGCTCGCCCTCGTCCTGTCCGGCGCGGCCGGCCCCGGGCTGCTGGACACCTACGGGGAGGAGCGGCAGCCGGTGGCGCGGGCCACCGCCGCCCGCGCCTCCGCCCGTTCGGCCGAGCACAGCCACCCCGGGTACGACGTGACGCCCTCGGGCGGCCGGCAGGCCGGGGTGCTCACCGTCGCCCTCGGCTACGCCTATCCGCGCGGCGCCGTCATCGGCGCCGACCCCGCTCTCCCGGTGGTGCCCGACGCGATGCGGACCACCGGCGAACCGGGCACCCGCGCCCCGCACCTGTGGCTGCACGGCGGCCGGGGACGGTGCTCGACGCTGGACCTGTACGAGCGTTCCTTCGTGCTGCTCGCCGGTTCCGGCGAGCGGGGCGCGGCCTGGCGGGACGCCGCGCGCCGGGCGGGTGCGCGCTGGTCGGTGCCGCTGCACGCCTACCGCGTCGGGCCGCTCACCGAGGACGATCTGACGCCCGAACGGGGGAGCGACTGGGCCGCGTCGCACGGAACGACCCCCGGCGGCGCGGTCCTGGTGCGGCCCGACGGCTTCATCGCCTGGCGGGCACAGGGCCCCGCCGCCGACCCGGAGGCGGTGCTGACCGAGGTGCTGGGCACCCTGCTCCACCGGGGATGACCGCGTCCGCGGTGTGCGGGCGCGGGTGGTGGAGTGGCGCAACGGGGGTTGCCGTAGCGAGAGTTGGGACAGGGGGAGCGGTCCCGGGGGAGCGGGACGCGGGGGCCTGGGGCGGCCGGGTGCCGGGCGGGCGGGGTGCGACCCCGCCCGGCGGCCCGTGGTGGGAGAGCCTCAAGACCGGGTGTACGCCAACGTGATGACGCCGTGGCGACCGATGACGCCTCCCAAAGAGTGACGATCCGATAGTCATACCACTCATTGAGCCCATGAAGTACCCCGAATGCGGACATTTCCGGTGGTGCGAACTCGCAATCCGGCGGACGGTGATCACGTCGCAACTGCGAACCGATGGGTCGGCGACGTGCCGGCCTACGCAGTCCCGCCGCGAAAGGAAGATCTTCATGCGCACAACCCGCGCTCTGTTCACCTCGGCCGCCATTACGGCTGTCCTCGCCGTCACCACCCCCGCTGCCACCGCACTGACGCTGACCGGTGACTGGGGCGACCGGGACGGCGGCTACTCCTCCGAGCACGACCGTGGCGACTACGGCCGTGACAACGACGACGACTACGGCGACAAGGGCCGTGACCACGGCGACAAGGGCCGCGACCACGACAAGGGCCGCGACCACGACCGCGGTCGTGACCACGGCGACCGGGGCCGTGACCACGACAAGGGCCGTGACCACGGCGGTCGTCACCACGGTGGTCGTCACCACGGCGGCTACGACGACGACTACGGCCCGCGCGGTGGCGTCCACACCGGTGGCGGTGCCCTCGCCAAGGTCATCACGGGTGACGACAACGACGAGCACGGCCGCGACAAGGGCCGTGACCACGACAAGGGCCGTGACCACGACAAGGGGCGCGACCACGACAAGGGCCGTGGCCACGGTGACCGGGGCCGCGACCACGACAAGGGCCGTGACCACGGCGGCCGTCACCACGGCGACCGGGGCCGGGGCGACGACTACGGCCGTCCCCGCGGTGGCGTCCACACCGGTGGCGGTGCCCTCGCCAAGGTCGTGACGGGTGACGACTTCGGTCGTGACCACGACGAGCACGGCCGCGACCACGGTGACCGCGGTCGTGACCACGGCGACCGGGGCCGCGACCACGACAAGGGCCGTGACCACGGCGGTCGTGACCACGACAAGGGTCGCGACCACGGCGGTCGTCACCACGGTGGTCGTCACCACGGCGGCTACGACGACGACTACGGCCCGCGCGGCGGTGTCCACACCGGTGGCGGCGCCATGGCGCTCTCCGGCAACGGCATGGCAGCCGGCTCGGCCCTGCTGATCGGTGGCCTCGGCGCCGGTGCCTACGTGCTCCGCCGCCGTACCGCCAAGGGTGACGCGGCCGTCTGATCCGGCGGCAGCACCGTCCTCAGCAGGTCGCAGTGCCGTCGCGGCCACCGTCCCTCACCGGCGGTGGCCGCGGCGGTTGCGTTTCCCCCGGAGGCCCGGGGCACCCTGCCCCGGGGGCCGCGGCCGCCGCCGAGCGGCACTCCCGTCCCGCCCGCCGTCCGCCGACGCCCCGCACACGAAAGGCACCCCCCATGGTCCCGCCGTACCCGCCGTTCCCGCCCAAACCCTCCCGACCACCCCGTCCGCCGGCCGCACCGCGCGACGACGCCCGGCGCCGGCCCCTGGCGCGCGCCCTGATGTGGCCCGCCGCGGCCGTGGGACTCGGTGCCCTCCTCGTCCTCCAGTCCCTCGGGCCCACCACCGCGCCCCTCACCCGGCCGCTGCCCCCGGCCGCTGCCCCCAGCTCGCCCGTGGTGACCTTCCCGCACCCCCGCACCGTCGTCCCCCTCGACCGCTCGGAGCCCAAAAGGATCACCATCCCCGCGCTCGGGGTGAACGCCCCCTTCACCCCGCTGTCCCTCTCCGCGAAGGGCCAGCTCAACGCGCCACCGCCCGACGACACCAACCTCGTGGGCTGGTTCAAGGACGGCGCCACCCCCGGCGAACGCGGCAACGCCATCGTCGCCGGCCATGTCGACACCAAGACCGGCCCGGCCGTCTTCCTCGGCCTCGACAGCCTCAAGGCCGGCAACACCGTCACCATCACCCGCGCGGACGGCGTCGCCGCCACCTTCCAGGTCGACTCCGTCGAGACGTTCAGCAAGGCCAAGTTCCCCGACAAGCGCGTCTACGGCGAGACCGACACCCCGCAGCTGCGCCTGATCACCTGCGGCGGCGCCTACGACAAGAAGGCCAAGGACTACCTCGCCAATGTCGTCGTCTTCGCCCACCTCGCCGCCACCGGGAAGGCCAAGACCGGCTGACGGCACCCGCCGTGCGTACGGGACGCCCGCCCCGTACGCACGGCGGCGCGGTCACAGCGCGCCGGCCGCCTTCTCCAGGGCCGCCACGATCCGCCGCACCTCGTCCGCCCCCGTACGCCAGTTGCTGAACGCGGCCCGCAGCGCCGGCACCCCGCCGTACACGGTCGGCGTGACGAAGACCTCCTCGGCGAGAGTGGCCGCGAACTCCCGCAGCCGCTCCGCCGCCGGGTCGCCGTCCAGGGTGAAGCAGACGACGTTCAGCCGTACGGGCGCCAGCAGCCGCAGCCCCGGCAGGGCGGCGACGGCCTCGCCCACGGCGCGGGCCCCGGCCACGTTCCGCTCGACGATCTCGCGGTGGCCGTCGCGCCCGTAGGCCCGCAGGGTGAACCACGCGGCGAGCGCCCGCAGCCGGTGCGAGTTCTCCGGCGTCAGATGCACCAGGTCCGGCACCCCCTCGGCAGGCCCCAGGTACGCCGCCGCGTTGCGGAACACCCGGGCCTGGAGGTCCTGGCGGCGGGTGAACTGCACCGCGCTGTCGTACGGCACGTTCAGCCACTTGTGCAGGTCCACACAGACCGAGTCGGCCAGGTCCAGGCCCGCCACCAGATGGGCGTGCTCGGGGGAGAGCGCGGCGAACGCGCCGAACGCGGCGTCCACGTGCAGCCAGACGTCGTACCTCTCGCGCAGCGCGGCCAGCGCCCGCAGGTCGTCGAAGTCGACGGTGTTGACCGTGCCCGCGTTCGCCACCACCACACACGGCCCGTCCGTCTCCCGCAGCGCCGCCTCCAGCGCCACCGGGTCGACCGCCTCCCGGCCCGGGAGCAGCGGCACCGGCACCAGCGCCTCCCGCCCCAGCCCCAGCACCGACAGGCCCTTGGCGACACTCGAATGCGGACTGCCCGACAGCACCCGCACCCGCCCCAGCGCCCCCACTCCGCTCTCGGCGGGCGAGACCCCCAGCCGCTCCCCGAGCCACTCCCGGGCGATGGCGAGCCCCACCGTGTTGGACATGGTCGCGCCGCTGACGAACGTCCCCGTGTGCGCCGCCGACAGCCCGAACAGCTCCCGCAGCCAGCCCACCGTCTCGCGTTCCAGGTTCTGGCCCGCCGCGTCGAGGGAGGTGTTGGAGTTCTGGTCGGCCGCCGAGGTCAGCCAGTCCCCGGCCAGCGCGGCGGGCGTCGCGCCACCGGTGACGAACCCCAGGTAGCGCGGACCCGCCCCGCCCGACAGACGCGGCTCCCAGCGGGCGGCGAAGTCGTCCAGCGCGGCCCGCAGCCCGTCGCCGTGCTCGGGCAGCGCGGCGGGGGCGGGCGCGGGAAGGGAGGGGACGACCGGGCGGTCGTCCAGGCCGCCGAGGAAGGCGGTGGCGTGCCGCCGGACGGTCTCCAGCAGTTCGGGCAGCCGGTCGAGGTCGGCGGCGAGTTTGGGGTGCACGGCGGGCTCCGTTCGTCGGGTACGCGGTCAGGGGGAAGGGGCGGGCACGGGCCGTGGTCAGGGGTCCAGGCCCGCGGCCCGGCGGGAGCGCGCGTCCCACACCGGCTCCACCGCCGCGGTCGCCGGGCCGTGACCGCGGCGGTACACCATCAGCGTCCGCTCGAAGGTGATGACGATGACGCCGTCCTGGTTGAAACCGATGGTGCGGACGGTGACGATCCCGGCGTCGGGATGGCTTGCCGACGCGCGCACGCCCAGCACCTCGGACCGCGAGTAGAGGGTGTCGCCCTCGAACACCGGGTGCGGCAGCCGTACCCGGTCCCAGCCCAGATTGGCCTTCACATTGCGGGAGACGTCGGCGACGCTCTGCCCGGTGACCAGGGCCAGGGTGAACGTCGAGTCCACCAGCGGTCTGCGCCAGGCGGTGCCCGCCGCGTAGTGACGGTCGAAGTGCAGCGGCGCGGTGTTCTGGGTGAGCAGGGTCAGCCAGGAGTTGTCGGT
Organism: Candidatus Streptomyces philanthi; assembly: GCF_059553635.1. NCBI lineage: Bacteria > Bacillati > Actinomycetota > Actinomycetes > Kitasatosporales > Streptomycetaceae > Streptomyces > Candidatus Streptomyces philanthi. Next base: position 3,797 of record NZ_JCANQV010000025.1, on the reverse strand, counting down.
CGGCAGCACCGTGCGCCCCAGCGCGTGGCGGTAGACGTCGCCGGTGGTGAAGTCCTCGAAGTACCGGCCCGTCCAGCCCCCGTCGGGCAGGCGGGGGCGCGGGTCGCCGCTCTCGGTGGTCATGGACCCATGGTGGAAGCCGCGCCGCCGGTTGTGAAATACCGGAACGTCGGCGGCATCATGCGTACGGCGCATGGGCCGTGGCGCACACATGACGGAAGAAGCGCCGGGCCACGGGCGAACGGGGCCCGGCGGCGGCCGTCACCACCCCGACGGTGCGCAGCGCCGCGGGGTCGTCGAGCGGGACCGCGACGACGTCCGGGCGCTCCCCGCCGCCCGCCTCCGGCGCGACGGCGACACCCAGACCGGCCGCGACCAGCGCCCGCACCGTGCTCAACTCGGTGGACTCCAGCGCGACCCGCGGACGGAAACCGGCGGCCGCGCACAGCCGGTCGGCTATCTGCCGCAGCCCGAACTCCGGTTGCAGCGCCACGAACGCCTCCCCCGCCAGCTCCGCCGTCCGCACCGTGCTGCGGCCCGCCAGCCGGTGCCCGGCCGGGACCAGCAGCCGCAGCGGCTCGTCCCGCAGCGGTGTCCACCGCAGATCGTCCCCCGCCGGGCGGGGACTGGTCAGCCCCAGGTCGAGACGGCCGCGGCGGACCTCGTCGACGACGGTGTCGGCGGCGGCACCGCGCAGCTCGAACGCGGTACGCGGGGCGATCTCCCGGTACCCGGCGAGGAGTCCGGGCACCAGCCGGCTCCCGTACGAGTGGAGGAACCCGAGGGCGACGGTGCCGGAGTCCGGGTCGACGAGGGTGGCGATGCGCTGCTCGGCCGCCTCGATCTCGGCGAGCGCGCGCAGCGCGTGGACCCGCAGGATCTCGCCGTAGCCGTTCAGCCGCAGCCGGTTGCGGTGCCGGTCGAACAGCGGGACCCCCACCCGCCGCTCCAGCCGCCGCACGGCCCGGGAGAGCGCCGGCTGGGAGATGTTCAACGCCTCGGCGACGGCCGTGACGTGCTCCTCCTCGGCCAGCGCGGTGAACCACTGCAACTCCCGGAGCTCCATACCGGGACCCTACGCCCGCCGTACGGACCGGGCGGCGACGGGGGAGGGAAGATCCGCACGATCAGCGCCCCTTGGGGAAGGCGGCGCGCAGTGCGGAGCCGCGGGTGAGGAACGCGACGCGGACGACGGGCAGCACGCAGACGGTCTGCGTCACGGCGTACCACGGCGGGCAGACGCCGGGGATCAGGTCGACCCCGACGATCGCGATCGGCATGACGACGGCGACGGCGCTCAGGCGCTCGAAGGCGCGTCCCGATCCCCGGGAGGCGGAGACGGCGGTCCTGTGGACGAGCACGGCGACCACGGGCAGCAGGACCGCCCGGACCCACATGAACGTGTTCACCGTGTGACCGCTCATCGACACCGCGACGACCGCCAGGAGGGCGACGGCGCTCAGCGCGCCGTAGATCCTGATGCTCTTCTTCGCCGTGTCGAGGGCCGCTTGGGCGCGGGGGCAGTCGAGGAGCGGTGCGCCGGCTGTGGTGTGCGTGTGGTTTTCCATGGTCACCGACGCTAGGGAGCGCTCGGCCGACGCGGTATCGGTCCAGGCGCACGGAGGGGTGGGGGTAGCCCCACTCCCCGGCCGGCCGGGGGAGCGGCGGGCTCCGCGCGGTGCACAGTAGGAGCACCGAACGGCAAGCGGAGGACGAGGCATGGGACAGGTGGGTTCGTGGGCGGCGCGCGTCGGCGTGGGGTTCGCGCGGGCGTGCGCCGTGGCGGTCGTCAGCATGCTGGTCCCGGCCGTGTGGGCGGCCGCCGTGGCGCTGGGGATCCACTGGGGGGCGGGCAACCCCTGGTCGTGGGTGGCGCCGTGCGTGCTGGTGTGCGCGGGCACACTCGTCCTGTCCCGGCCGGTCTGCCGGATGATCCGCTCCCTCGTCGCGCGATGGACGGGTACGGTCGTCCCCGCCGGATACCGGCAGGCCGGGCGGGTGACGCGGATGTCCACCGGGTACTGGTGGAACGGCTTCTCCTACGAGCGCACCCGTCGGGACGCCCTCCTGGACCAGAAGTGGCGGCTCCGGTGGCGGGACCCCGCCAACTGGCGTGACCTGCGGTTCACGGGGATCGTGCCGTTCACCGCCGGGCTGGTCGCGGCCCTCGTCCCGGCCGGGGCGGCCGCGGCGGTCCTCGGGCTCGGCGGTCCGGACCCCGCCGCACGCCTCGTCGGGGGGCTCGGCCTGGTCGTCGCCGTTGCCGGGGCCCCGTACGCCTGGCGGCTCGTCGAGCCGGTGGCCGTCCGTTTCCTGGGGCCCTCTCCGGCGATGGCGCTGGCGGACCGGGTGGACGAACTCACCGCCCAGCGCGCGGACACGACGGTCGCGCAGGCCGCCGAGATCCGCCGGATCGAACGGGACCTGCACGACGGGGCGCAGGCCCGCCTGGTCGCGCTCGGCCTCTCCCTGGCGACCGCGGAGAAGCTGATGGAGACCGACCCGGAGCGGGCCAGGACGCTCATGCGGGACGCACGGACCGGCGCCACCGCCTCGTTGACCGAACTCCGCGAGCTGATCCGGGGCATCAGCCCGCCGGTGCTGAACGAGCGGGGGCTCGTCGACGCGGTGCGGGCCCTCGCCCTGGACATCCCGCTCGACGTGACCGTCAGCGCCGGCGCCCGGCTGGCCCTGGCCCCGCCCGTCGAGTCGGCCGTCTACTTCGGCGTCGCCGAGCTGCTGACCAACGCGGTCCGGCACGCCCACGCGTCGCGGGCGCGCGTCAGCCTGACGAGGGACGGGGCCGGCCTCGTCGTCGAGGTCGAGGACGACGGCCGGGGCGGGGCCGATGCGCGGGCCGGCGGCGGACTCGCGGGCCTGCGCCGCCGCCTCGCGGCCTTCGACGGCACCCTGGGGATCACCAGCCCGCCGGGCGGCCCGACCTGTGTGAGGATGACGGTGCCATGCGAATCGTTGTAGCCGAAGACCTCTACCTCCTGCGTGACGGGATGGTCCGCCTGATCGAGGCGTACGGACACCAGGTGGTGGCGACGGCGGCCACCGGTCCCGAGACGCTCGACGCGCTGCGGACGTGGCGCCCGGACGTGTCCGTCATCGACGTCCGCATGCCGCCGGGCCAGTCGGACGAGGGCCTGCGGGCGGCCCTCGCCGCCCGGGGCGAGATGCCCGGACTTCCGGTCCTCATCCTCTCCCAGCACGTCGAGCAGCTGTACGCCCGGGAGTTGCTCGCCGACGGCTCCGGCGGTGTCGGCTACCTCCTCAAGGAGAGCGTGTTCGACGCCGACCAGTTCATCGGAGCCCTGGAACGTGTCGCGGACGGCGGGACCGCCATGGACCCGGTCGTCATCGCGAAACTGCTGTCCGGCAGTCCCCCTGACCGGGGACTCGGACGCCTCACCGAACGCGAGTACTCCGTGCTGGCCCTCATGGCCGAGGGCCTGTCCAACCAGGCCATCGCCCGCCGCCTCTTCCTCAGCGAGAGCGCCATCGGCAAGTACACCACCTCCCTGTTCGGCAAGCTCGGCATCGCCGACGACGAGGGGACCAACCGCCGGGTCCGCGCTGTCCTCGCTTATCTGAACGGGACTTAGGGCGGTCCGGCCGTCGGTACGTTCTCCGCACCTACGCGTACACGTCGTCCGCGTCCCGTCCGGTGCTCCGCCCGTCAGGGGCGATCGGGTCGTCGGCCGCTGTCGTTCCGGCGCGGGCGGGCGCGGTCACCCCGTGGTGCGGTGGAGCGTCCGAGAGGGAGCGCGGCACCTGCGCGGTGTGGGTCT